>JBILMH010000019.1:0-29027 GCA_044375625.1 Alphaproteobacteria bacterium | reverse complement strand
AACCTTGTCCGATAAATCATGGCGATGGTGAATCGGGGTCTTATCCATAACAAAAACTCCTGCTTAAAAACAACAAAACAGGAAACTTATAACATGCTTTCTATCTCATGACTACACTATCTAAAAAGAAACAGTCAAGCATACAAATCTTTGATGCACGGCAACGTTAGGCAGCAACCATCCGCGCGGCCACCTTGGTCATCAGGGTGGGCAGGGCGATTTCTGGCAGCTGCTGCGGGCTAAGCCATCGACCCTGCTGATAGGCGGGCGGCAGGGGGTGGTGGGAGCCGCTAGAGTTGGGGCTGGGGTTGGAGAAAGAAAAGGGGCAGGCCTGATGATACAAACTCAGTTGCAAATGAAAATGGGTGAAGCTGTGCCGAACCAATGCCATCAGGCGGCTGGGTTGGTTGGGCAGCGGGGCAAGACTGGCCGCCACGCCGTCATCCGGCGCCTCAGCCAAAAACGGGCTAAGCGGCAGTGACCACAGCCCCGCCAACAACCCCTGATCGGGGCGCCGTTGCCACAGGCTTTGCCCCTGCCCATCCTGCAACCACCAGGCGATAACGTAGCGGGTGGGCTTGGCCAGTTTTGGTACCGCCCTGGGGTAATCATCCACCACCCCGCGCTGATAGGCCTGACAGTGCTGCTGCAACGGGCACAGGCCACAGCTTGGCTGGCGGGCACGGCAGACCAGACTGCCCAGCTCCATCACCGCCTGCACCAAATCGCCGCACCGATGCGGCGCCACCAGCCCCACCCCCGCCTGCGCCGCGCTTTTGTTTAACGCGGGGGGCAAGTCGGGCAGGCAAAACAGCCGCGCCATCACCCGCGCCACGTTGGTATCCACCGCCAGAACCGGCTGCTCAAAGGCGATCGCCGCCACCGCCGCCGCGGTATAGGCACCAAAGCCAGGCAGCTTAGCCAGTAAGGTGGGCTGATGCGGCCAGACGCCGCCATGCTGATGCCACAGAATTTGCGCCGCCGCGTGCAGCTGGTGCGCCCGCCGATAATAGCCCAACCCCGCCCAGGCGCGCAACACAGCATCCAACGACGCCTCCGCCAGCTGTTGCAGGGTGGGAAATTCGGCCAGAAAGTCGGGGAATCGTTGCCGCACGGTGGCCACCGTGGTCTGTTGCAACATCACCTCACTAAGCCAAACATGATAGGGGTCGGGCAACCCACTGCCTGCATCCATGCGCCAAGGCAGGGTGCGACGATGCTGATCATACCAGGCCAGCAGGGCGGCACGGCCAGGGAAGGGCGTTGCGGATGTGGACGATGCAGCGGTCATGGTTTAGGATTGGCGCATGAATAGCTTTGCAAGCAAGGATTTTGTTGCCCGCCGCGCCAACCGCAGCCAGCGGCTGGACGATGTCGCCCTGCCCCTGTTGCGCCAACGTTTTGGCCGCCAGCTGACCACCGCGCAGGCGTTGCGGATGGATTGGCCAGCAATAGTGGGGGAGGAGGTGGCGGCCTGTTGCCAACTGGCCAGCCTTAGCCGCACCGCAACAGCCAATAAGCCAGCAACTTCCGCGAAAACCGCGGGCAACAGCTATGCTAAGGGGGTGCAGGGGGGGCTGAACCTGACGTTGGTGGTTGAGCCCGCCTTTGCCCTGGACATCGGCTATCAACTGCCGCAACTGCAACAACGGATCAATGGCTATTTCGGCTATCCCGCCGTCGCCGCCATACGGCTGAAGCAACAACCGCTGGCCAGCACCTCTATAGCGCCCATTCCAACCGGCCAACCCAGACGGATGGCGCGGCCGCAGCCCCCTACTTTGCCCCCGACCCTACAACCCCTGCCCGCCGCCGACAATCTGCCCACCCCCCTTGCCGAAGCCCTTAAATCGCTGCAATATCTAATTGATTCACGTCTAGCTGAAAGTCGCAAACCATGATTCGCCATCTTTCCCGCCGCCTTTGTGCCCTGACCCTGACCCTATCGCTGGCTCTAACCCTGCTGGCGGTCATGACGGTGCCCAGCCTTGCCGAAGAAAAAAAGGATGCCAAAGCTGCGGAGTTGCAACAGGCGACGACAAAGCAGGCGGATCCCAAAGCGCTGGATGATTTGGATAGACCGATAGGATCGGCCACCGCCCCGCTGACAGTTTTCGAATACTCCTCATTAACCTGTCATCACTGTGCGGCGTTTCACAAAGACCTCTTGCCGAAAATTAAGGCCGCCTATATCGACACCGGCAAGGTGCGTTGGGTGGTGCGCGATTACCCGCTGGATGGGGTGGCGTTGCGGGCGGCGGTGGCGGCGCGTTGCGCGGATCCAGCCCAGTTTTTCACCCTAATCGAGCTGCTGTATAGCGAACAAACAAAATGGGCGGGGGATCGGGATCCGCAAACGGCGGTGATGCGCTATGCCCGCCTGTCTGGCCTGAATGATGACAAGCTAAAGGCCTGCAACGCCAATGACCGCGTGCTGAACCAAATTTTGGCGAAACGTCAGGTGGCCGATACCCACTTTAAGATTCAATCAACCCCATCCTTTGTCGTTGGCAATGAGATGGTGGTTGGCGCACGCGACTATGCAACCTTTGAGGCCGCCCTGAACAAGGCCTTGGCGGCGGTATCGTCCTCCCCAACGGCACCCTCCCCAACGGCACCTAAGCCCGCCCCCTAATGCCGTTACCGCCTAAGGACTCTTTAGAAGAGCCGAAAATGTCGGCGCGTGAGGCGCTAAAGGATGCTGAGGTTCGGCAAATTATGGGTAAGGGCTTGGGTGCCAGCCTGCAGCTAAGCACGCAAATGGCGGCCACCCTGCTGCTGGCGGGGGCAATCGGCTATGGCCTGGATCGCTGGATCGACAGCCTGCCTCTATTTTCTATTGTTTTTTTCTTTTTAGGTGCTGGTCTGGCTGGTTTTAATGTGATAAAGGCCTTGCAACAGCAGATGGCGGTGTTGGATGCAGCCGAAAGGGACGCACACAAAACCGCTGATGCCGCAACCAACGGCCAGGCCGTAAACGACCAACGCGAACAGGATTTATCAGACGATGGCATCCGGTAGTTTTGACCCAATGAAGCAGTTCCAACTGTATAAGTTGGCGGATCTAAATATTGCGGGTTTTGACCTTGCCCTTACCAACTCTGCCCTGCATGCCCTGGTTGGCGTGTTGGTTGCCTCCGCGCTGTTGTTTTTTGCCACCCGCAGGTTGCAACTGTTGCCCAGCCGTTGGCAAGCATTGTCCGAATGGCCGTACGAATTTGTGCATAATTTGGCGCAAAGCAATTTGGGGGATAAGGGCAAGCCCTTTGTGCCGTTTCTGGTGACCCTGTTTTTGTTCGTTTTGTTGGGCAATCTGATTGGCCTGTTGCCCTATGCCTTTACCTATACCAGCCATATCAGCGTCACGCTGACCCTGGCGGTAATCAGCATTGGGGTGGTTATCGGCACAGGCTTTACCAAACACGGCCTGGGCTTTTTTAAGATTTTCCTGCCATCAGGAGCCCCCCCTTTTATTGCACCCATCATCGTTCCCATTGAATTGATCAGTTTTTTTGCTAAGCCCATTAGCCTGGCCATCAGGTTGTTTGCCAACATGCTGGCTGGCCATATTATGATTAAGATTTTTGCCTTTTTCTGTACCACGTCTGGCTTCATTGCTGTTTTTCCGTTGTTTGGCAACATTCTGATTTATGCCTTTGAGCTGTTTGTGGCGTTTTTGCAGGCGTATATTTTTACCCTGTTGGTCAGCATTTATTTGCACGATGCCATTGACCTTCACTAAGGCTTGTGGCAACAGAAGGCACCAATTTTTTTCAACCCGAACTTTTTTAACTGTAAGGAGACGTTACCATGGAAGGTGCAACCCTATTTATGTCGGTCAAATTGATTACTGCATCCGTAGTAGCCTTTTTGGTTTTTGTTGGTGCCGCCTTGGCGCTTGGTCGTTTGTTCTCAGAGTGCGCCAGCGCGCTGGGTCGCAATCCTGAGGCGCGCCCCGCCGTTTTTCCCGTTATGATCATCGGCTTTGCCGCCATTGAATTCTTGGCGCTGCTGGCCTTTGTGATTGTGATGATCATCCTGTTTGTGATTAACGTCTAGGCGTTATTGCAACCATGAAGGGATCGTTGCCGCAATTCGATCTGGCTTTTTTCCCAAGCCAGATTTTTTGGACGGTCATCAGCTTTGGCCTGTTGTATCTGGTCGTGCGCTATCTGTTGGCACCAAGAATGAATTTGGTGTTGGACGGGCGTATGAACAGAATCCAACAGGACTTGGAACTGGCCAAAGAAATGCGGCAGCAGGCCGATGTGCTGCGACGGGAAATGCAGAATGAGGTGGGGCAGGCGCATCGCGATGCTATTGCCCTGCTGACGCGGCAGAATCGTGAAATATCCCAAATGCTGTTGGAAAATGAACAGCGGTTGATGAAGGCTATTAACGAACAGCTGTTGGTTGCTGAAGCCAAGATTGCTGCCGCCAAAAAAGCCGCTATTAGCGATGCTGAGGCGGCTGCAGGTCAAATAGCCAGCAAGATGTTGGAACAAGCCGTGGCTGTTTCAGCGCAAAAGTCCTTAATCGCCGATGCCCATCTTGCCACCACCAATCGGGTGATTGCCAATGGTTGATACAGGTTACAGCTGGCTTAACGCCCTGATTGCGGATACCTCCGCCTGGTCGGGGGCGGCCTTTATTTGTCTGCTTCTGCTGATGTTCGGGCTTAAAGGGCGAACATTCCTGGGGCTTTTGGACAAAAAGGCCGCCGATCTGATTAGCAAAATTCGGGCAGCGGAAGAAGCCAAAATTGCCGCACAAACCGATTTAACGTCTATCGTTGCCCAACATCAGGCCATCTTCAGCCAGGCCTCCGCCATACGTCTGCATGCGCAGGAGGAGGCCGATCGACTGATGGCCGATGCCCAACATCGCATTGCCGAATTGGCACGCCACCGTGAGGAACAGATGTATCAGCGCATCACCCTGGTTGAGGCTGAGGCGATTGCCAGCCTGCGTAACATGGTCACCACCCAGGCCTTGGCGATTTGCCGCCATTATTTGCAGCATCAGCTTAGTGGCACGGAGCAGAACAGCCTGATGACTCGGGCTGTTGGTGACCTAACGAAGGTCAGCAACAGCAGCAAGCCCGACAACTGGCTCAGCGCGGCCTAGATCGTCATGAAATCTGGCCACCCAATCCCCCCCGTCCTGATGTTTGATTTTGACGGCACCCTGGTTGACAGCCGTGAGGCGATTACGTCGTCCGTGCTAAAGGCCTTAGACGAATTTGGCCTGCCGCCGCTGTCGCCTGAGGTGATTGCGGGCAACATCGGCCTGCCCGCCCCTGTTGCGTTGGCGCGCGCTTTGCCCGATGTGGATGCCGACACGGTAACACGGTTGGTGGCCTGCTATCGTCACCATTATGCCACCCATGGTCAGTTTCAGCATGCGCCCTTTGCGGGGGTCGATGACCTGCTGCCCAAGTTAAAGGCAAAGGGGTATCGCCTGGCCATTGCCACCGCTAAACCCTCAGCCCCGCTGGCCGATCTGATGGATCGCTATGGCTGGAATGAGTTGTTTGAGGCGCGCCGTGGCGGCGATGATGTGGTCAATTCCAAACCCGCCCCCGACATGTTGTTCAGCCTGATAGAGCAGCTGGGGGTGGCGGCCAACGACTGCATGATGATCGGCGACAGCATCTATGACATCCAAATGGGCAAGGCGGCAGCGGTTGCCACCTGTGCCGTCACCTGGGGCTACAATAGCCAAGAAGCCCTGGCACAGGCCGCCCCAGATTTCACCAAGACTTCGGTTGACAGCATGGCGGCCTGGCTGCTGGCGGACTAAGCCACCATTATCCCTCCAGCGCAAACAGCGCATCAATCTCCACCGCCGCATTCAGCGGCAGGCTGGCTACACCAATGGTCGAACGCGCATGGCGGCCATGCTCGCCCAACACATCGACCATCAGGTCGGATGCCCCATTCATCACCTTGGCATGGTCAGTAAAGTTGTCGGTGGCTTGGATAAAGCCGCCCAGTTTCAAACAGCGCAACACGGGGGTTGGTGTTTGTTGCAACGCGACCGCCACATGCGCCAAAATGTTCAGCAGGCATAGCTGGGCAGCCTTTGCACCATCGATTAGCGACACATCGCGCCCAACATGGCCTGTATAACATACCCGCCCCTCACAAAAGGGAATCTGCCCAGACATTAGCAACATATTGCCCAATCGGACAAAGGGGGCATAGGTGGCCACGCTGCCCGGTGGGGGGGGCAGTTCCAGCCCACGCGCCCGAACCAGGGCGGGCAGATCAACCATTTCTTTAACGGACATGTTGCAACGGCTCCATAATTTGGCTAAGCCAGTGGGGAAAGAAGTTTCCCTTTTTCCTCTTGGCCAATGACAAAAGTTTAGGATTGACCAAAGGCAAGGGCAACTTGGCAATATTGCGGAGCAACATTGATTATGACCTTAGGCACCAGAATTTTTACCTGGCTTTATGGGCGCAAGGTGGGCAGCGATTCTTATGGCAATCGCTATTACACCGAAAAAACCATCCCCACCAACCGCCGCGCCAAGCGGTGGATGATTTTTCATGGCCAGCCTGAGGCCAGCAAGGTTCCGCCAGAGTGGCATGGATGGCTGCATCATGTGGTGGATACGCTGCCAGAATCCGCCGCCCATCAGAAAAAACCGGCGTGGATTAAGCCGCATCAACCGAATTTGACCGGCACCAAACTGGCTTGGCGCCCGCTGGGTCATGTGCTGCGCGGTGGACACCGCCCTAAGGCAATTGGCGATTACCAAGCCTGGCAACCGCCCGAATAATTGACGGCCGCCGCCTTTCCTTTGCCAGCCGCCCCATCACCGCAAGCATCAGCTGACCAGCCTATTTGCACGACCCCTCTTGCATTCCTGGGCAACTGATGGTGATGTTGGAAACCGCGTTGCTTTTCTGTGCAATCATCATGTTTTTTAAAAAGGAGTTCCCCAATGGCTGTTACCAATCGTCATAACCTGGTTGAAACCCTGTTGGGCTTTGGCGTTTTGATTGTCGCAGGGTTTTTCCTGGTCTATCTGCAAAATCGCACCCATGGCGGCTTGGATGGGGATGGCTATAGCCTGAACGCGCGTTTTGAACGGGTCGATGGCCTGAGTGTGGGCAGCGATGTTCAGCTGGCCGGCATTAAGGTTGGCACCATCAGTTCGCTAAAGCTGGATCCCGCCACCTTTTTTGCCCAGGCGGTGATTCACATCGCCAACCCCGCAATCCAATTGCCAAAAGACAGCGTGGCGCAAATTTCCAGTGAGGGGTTGTTGGGCGGCCGCTATGTCTCCATCGTGCCGGGGGGCAGTGATGAATTGATTGCCCCAGGCGGCAGCATCAATTACACCCAACCGCCATTTGATTTGGTGCAAGCCCTTGGCGAATATATCTTTACCAAACCAAAAGATGGCGGTGAGGATGCAAAGCCCTCTGCCAGCTCGAAAGCCAAAAATGCATTGCCCAAACCTGGGTTAAAAATGGATCAACCGGCTGAGGACTTTCCTGCCGATTTGCCTGCGGGTGAATAAGCCGCCATGCTTAGGAAAGCCTTCGTTGCCAGCGGCCTTATTGTTCTGACGGCCTTTGCCCTGTGGGCGACCATGCCTCATCCCGCAAAGGCGGCATCGGCGGGATCAACGGCCAAATCAAAATCGGCAACGATAACGGCGGCGGAATCTGCTGCATCGCCAAACCCCACCACACCTGCCCCCGCACCCTCGCCCGCCATCATGACCCCGATTGAACGACCCAGCAGCAATACCGCCGCCGTGGTGCAGGTGTTGGATAAGGTCACGGCGCGGGTCAAAAAACTGTCCGCCACCGTGGATGATCCAACCCATTTTGGCACGTTGGAAATCACCGCGCTGGATTGCCGCAAAAATCCGCCTGAGGATCGGCCTGAGGCGGCCGCCTTTTTGCAAATCCGCGAAGCCAAAAAGGGTGAGGAATCGGTAACCCTGTTTAGCGGTTGGATGTTTGCCAGCTCGCCCGCTGTATCCGCGCTGGAACACCCTGTTTACGATATTGTCGTTCTGGACTGCAAAAACCCCAGCGGAGCGGTTAAGGTTGAGGTGGAGGAGCCGTCTGCACCCGCGAATGGTACCGCCCCCACCGAATAACCTGCCCCCGCCCAACCCGCACCCACCCGCATTATTGAATAGGGCGGCTGGGCGAAGTTTCTGCAGGATATTCGTGCCTTTTCCTGCACTCCATTGTCATCCTGCCCCCAACTTCAGACTTGACGGCGGCCAAAAGTACCGTATAAAGACCTTTACCCTTAATTTTTTTTAAAAGCTTGTGGCCATGAAACCTGATATTCACCCCGACTATCACACCATCACCATTATCATGACCGATGGGACGACCTATGAAACCCGTTCAACCTATGGTAAGGCGGGTGATTCCATGCGGTTGGAGGTTGATCGCAAATCCCACCCCGCCTGGACCGGTGGTAACAAACAGTTGCAGGATGTGGGTCAGCTGTCACGCTTTAACAAACGCTTTGCCAACATCAGCATTGGCAAAAACCCTGAATAAGAGCTGGGTTTAGGGCGATTACAACGCATCTAACCACCTAATTTCAAAACAAAAAATAACCCGCAGGATTTTTCGCCTGCGGGTTATTTGATTTGTGACGTTTCTATCGCAAAGACTTTTGCAGGCCTTTTATTGGCCAAAATCAAAAGTTACTTAGTATTTTCACGCAAGCGGTCGAGATATTCAGGATCGCCTAAAGGATCTTGGGCTTCGGCTTGTTGTTGTCGGAGCTTTTCTTCCTCAACGAAAGTGTCAGGATCTACTGCTTCAGTGTGTCCTGCAGGTGCAGAAGCACCGCTTCTGTAAATGTCCTCTCGTAAAAAAAGCGCCATATCAAAATTCCTTCCATAGGATTAAAAGTTAACTAGAGCATTAGTCCATCAATAACCAACAAAGATGTCAACCCTTTTAGAACAAAAAAGTTACGGTTGATGGAAAAATTGTTCGCACGCCATACAAAAGTCTGCCCTTCCAACCTCATCCATTGCAAACACGCCGTCATCCGACCCTTCTTCCCCATACCCCCCCACCGCTAGACTGCCCCCCGCGACTCCCCTCGCGTTACCCACCACCGCGGGGCTATCGCCCACCGACTCCCCCGCCAGGGTGGAGTGTGTTCCCCCTCCCCTGGCGGGAGGGGGTTGGGGGGCGGGGGTAAAAAAGACAGGGGCGGGGGTTGTGCGTGGCAACAGCAAGAGGCTGGCTGCATCCGCACCAAAGTCGTCATCCTCCGCGAAAGCGGGGGATCCATAGGATGGAACGGCTGGGTTGCGCGGTAAAGATTGGTGGGCTCCCGCCTACGCGAGAGCGACGACCTTTTTTATTGCACCGCCATTTCTACCACTCCGCTATCACCCTCCCCGCACCAAAGTCGTCATCCTCCGCCCCTATCAACAAGAAAAGGCGGGGGATCCATGCGATGCTAGGGCGCGGAAAGGCGGCGACAGGGCTCTGGATCTCCGCCCCCCCCCCCCGAACCGCAGCCGCCACAATCCTATAGCCTTAGACAACTCAATGACTGTCGATTGCATCCGAAAACTGGCCAAATTGCCTGGCCAGTAGCCCGCTAACGCATTTGCCCCCAATGCGTTAGCAATGCTGATGCTGATACCGTTACCGTTCCGCCCTGCATATCAACAGGGGTATTGGATCCGTTTTTTGCATAAAAACCTGTTTGCAGGGGAACATGTTGCGGTTGGCGCAAATCCTCTAATGCCCGTATCATTACACCTAAAAATTTATCGGCCTGTTCAATAATCGCCGTCTGTTGGTCACAGGGTTGGCCATCAACAAAAATCGCGGTGCGGGCAATGATGCATTTCAGCATCTCTTGATTATCCTTAATAAACGAAGCACTTATTCGATTTTCTCTATCTGCGCTTATCAAATCAGCTGTCAAATCATTAACAACGCTAGGTAAATCACAATAAAGATTCGCTTTTGAGGTTGGTCTTGATTCATCAAAACCATGTGTCATACTTTCCAAACGCACGCTGTGTTGCGATGGGGATTGCAGCTGTGCAATGTTGAAAAATTGAATAGTCGCAAAAACAATTTCAGCGGCTATATGGTTACACTTTTCTTGAACATCAGGATCTAACAGGATATCTGTGCGTTGTAAATTGGTTAGTGATGCCACCGGAACAGTAACAACACTTGGCAAAAATGCCACAACCTGTCCAGTTGCTGATATGCCAACGGTAGGTTGTTCAACAAAAGCCATCCCCTAACCTTTATTAGGCATCATTAATATCACTATTCTACCTTATTTCACGGGGACAAAATCAAGAGGCGCATGGTGCACTGCGATGAATACCCCAAAGTCTTTTAAAAAATCTTTGTAGCGGCCTTAATCATCACAGTTTTTACTTTACAAGTTCATCACTAAAAATACGATTCCTAATCTCCTGCGCACACTTATGATCTTCTAAAGATATATCTTTAGAAATTACTTCCTCTTCCTGCAGACTTGCAACAAAAGTAACAATGGCTTCCGCCGATAAGCGCAATTCTTTTTCTATTTCAATATTCACATTATCTTGGTTATAAACCCTATACAAGACAAGGCACGCGGCTTTATATCTTGATTTTAGTGTGCTTTCACGCATAACCTCCTGTAAAATTACTAAAGATTTATCAGATTTTCCAAACTGCGCATATTCTAACGCAAGCGTGCACAATGTATCATCACGATAATTAGGATTCTGCAGAAGATCTATGCGAATTCCTTTCAGCATTGGATTTGAATCCTGCAATAAAAGTTCTAACGCTACCGCCTTATCAACCATTTCTTGCATTAAATCTAACAATACATTCACAGAGTTGTCATCATATAATTGGTTATTTTGCAAAGCACGGTCTAATTTATCCAATGTTTCTGCCGCATTGTTCAGGATAGCATCCACAAAATTTACCATATTTCCGCTATACTTTCCAATGTTATCAATTATATCAAGAGATTTATTTAGAAGCCCAGAAATTTCTTTTTCTGTAACAAAATTACCCTCTTCGCCGCTATGAATTGCCATAAACATCACTCCCTTTAAAAAAATTAAAACAATGTATCATAACTTAATACAGGGGTATGGCGTCAAGAATATCACTGTGCACTGCGATGGGAGTTGGTCAGTGCCGCCACCAACTGCTGAAAATCGGCAGGCGGGGGCGATTCAAAGCGCATCAAATCGCCGCTGACGGGATGAACAAAGCCTAACAGCGCGGCGTGCAGGGCGGGACGATCCAGCTGCCTGATGGTTTGAACCAGGGATTCTGGCGCGTTTTTGGGCAATTTTTTCTGCACGGATACGCCACCATAGGTGCCATCGCCGATCAGCGGGTGCCCCAGGCTGGTCAAATGCACCCGAATTTGGTGGGTGCGCCCTGTTTCCAACTGACAACGAACCAGGGCGGCCATGCCCCCCTGCAGGGCTTGCAACACTTGATAATGCGTAACGGCTGGCTTGCCCCGCCCGTTGACGATCGCCATCTTTTGGCGGTTGTGATCGCTGCGCCCAATTGCGCCGGTAATGGTGCCACGGCCAGGGCTGGGGCATCCCCACACCACCGCCTGATAGGCGCGATCAATACTATGCGCGGAAAATTGTTTGGCCAGGTGGTGATGGGCGGCATCGGTTTTGGCCACCACCATCACGCCGCTGGTCCCCTTATCCAGCCGATGAACGATGCCAGGGCGCAACGGCCCCCCCGTGCTGGCCAACTGCCCGCCCGTATGCGCCAACAACACCTGCACCAGGGTGGCATCGTGGCTGCCCGCGCCCGGGTGGGTGACCAGGCCGGCGGGCTTATCGACCACCACCAACGCCTCATCCTCATACAAAATGGTCAGGTCTTGATAAACGGGGGTCAGCGTGCTGACAGCGGTTGGCGCGGGCAAATTTAGGCGATAGCACTCCGCCGCCGCCACCTTGCGGCTGGTATCATTGACCCCCTGCCAGCCATCGGGGGCAAGGCGTTCTACCTGCCCCGATTCCACCGCCCGTTGCCAAAACGCCCGCGACTGTTCAGGCCGACAAAGGCTAAGCCATTTGTCTAGCCGCAAGCCCGCCTGTTCCGCCAACACCGTCAGCAAATCGGTCTGATTCGCATGGTTGGCGGGATCAATGGTCGCGTCATTCGTTGTGGGAGCGGGTGGGGGCAGGATGTCGTTCATCGTATTGATTTTATTTAAGAATTCATTGATTGACAAGGGGGGGTGGGTGCGCTAAGGCCATAGGAATGCCTTAACCCCCCTTTCAAAGGATCTGACCATGGCGACTGTTGCCCCCAAAGTGTTTCAACGCCCCAAAATCGCCCTGATTGGCGCGGGGCAAATTGGCGGAACCCTAGCCCTGCTGGCCATGGCTGAGGAGTTGGGTGATGTCGTGCTGTGCGATGTTGCTGAGGGTGTGCCGCAGGGTAAGGCGTTGGATATTTACCAGGCCTCTGCCGTGTTGGGCAGCGATTCTGCCTTATCCGGGGCACAGGATTACGCCGCGATTGCGGGCGCCGATGTGGTGATCATCACCGCTGGCATTGCCCGCAAACCGGGGATGAGCCGTGATGACCTGATGTTCACCAACGCAGGCATTATTAAGCAGGTGGCCAATGGTGTGAAACAACATGCGCCCAACGCCTTTGTGATTGTGATTACCAATCCGTTGGATGCCATGGTGGCTTATTTCCAACAGGAAAGCGGACTGCCCGCCAACAAGGTGGTGGGGATGGCCGGCGTGCTGGATTCCTCACGGTTCCGCATGTTCCTGGCCGAAGAACTAAAGGTGTCGATTGAGGATGTTAGCGCCTTTGTGCTGGGCGGGCATGGCGACACCATGGTGCCAATGGTGCGCTATACCACGGTGGCGGGAATCCCCCTGCCCGATCTGGTCACCCTGGGTTGGATCAGCCAAGCCAAGCTGGATGAGTTGGTCAAACGCACCCGCAGCGGTGGCATCGAAATTATCGATCTGCTGAAAACGGGGTCAGCCTTCTACGCACCCGCCGCCAGCGCGATTGAAATGGCCAAATCTTACTTGCGCGACAAAAAACGGGTGTTGCCCTGCGCCGCGCTGCTGAACGGCCAATATGGGGTCAATGGGCTGTATGTCGGCGTGCCAACAGTGATTGGCGCGGGTGGGGTGGAACGGATTGTTGAACTGTCGCTGACCGCCGAAGAAAAAACCATGTTTGATAACTCGGTTACCGCGGTGCAGGGGCTGATGGACGTGCTGAAAAACCTACCAAAGGCGGCTTAGGTTTTAACGCTGGCCTCATGAATCTGTGCTGATAAACCGACGCCCAAAAAAGCTTTTGCTGGGTTGAATAAGGGCTAAGAAGCGGCTATAGACGCAACAGGTAATTACCAACGCCACCAACCAACCGGTTGATGGGCATTCCAACACGGTGAGATTTTTTTCGATGAACTTACATGAATATCAAGCAAAATCGCTGCTGGCCAAGTTTGGCGTAGCGGTGCCCAACGGCTTTCCCGCCTTTTCGGTGGCGGAGGCTGAAACCGCCGCGCAAAAGCTGGCGGGTCCTGTTTATGTGGTTAAGGCGCAAATTCATGCGGGTGGCCGTGGCAAGGCGGGCGGGGTTAAAGTGGTCAAATCTCTGTCCGACCTCAAAACCGCCGCAACCGATATTTTGGGTAAAACCCTGGTTACCCCCCAAACCGGCGCCGAAGGTCGCCTGGTACGCCGTTTGTATGTTGAGGAGGGGTGCGCGATTGCCCGTGAACTGTATCTAAGCTTTCTGGTTGACCGCGGCACCCAACGGGTAATGGTCATCGCCTCTACCGAGGGCGGCATGGATATTGAGGAGGTGGCCGAACACACCCCCGACAAAATTTTCACTTTTACGGTCGATCCCGCCACCGGCTGGCAAGCTTTTCATGGTCGCCTGCTGTGCCGTGCCTATGGCCTGACCGAAAAGGCCAGCGTGCAAAGCGCCATGAAGCTGTTTGCCAATCTGTACAACGCCTTTTGGGGCATTGATGCCAGCCTGGTGGAGATTAACCCGCTGGTCGTTAAGGCGGATGGTGGCTTAATCGCCCTGGATGCCAAGGTGTCGATCGATGACAACGCCCTGTTCCGCCAACCCGACATTGCCGCCATGCGCGATGAGGATGAGGAGGATCCGTTGGAGGTTGAGGCGGGCAAGGCTGGGCTGAACTACATCAAGCTGGACGGCAATATTGCCTGCCTGGTTAATGGAGCGGGTTTGGCGATGGCCACCATGGATATCATCCAACTGTGTGGGGGTTCGCCGGCCAACTTCCTGGACGTCGGCGGCGGTGCCACCCGTGAGCAGGTGACCAAGGCGTTCCGCATCATCCTGTCCGACCCGAATGTTGAGGGCATCCTGATCAACATCTTTGGGGGTATCATGCGCTGCGACATTATCGCTGAGGGTGTGTTGGCCGCCGCCAAGGATGTTAAGCTGTCCAAGCCGTTGGTTGTTCGCCTGGAGGGCACCAATGTTGAGCTGGGCAAGAAAATCCTGCGCGAATCGGGGTTGGCGGTCATTTCCGCTGACAACATGGCGGATGCTGCCCAAAAAATCGTTGCCGCGGTTGCGGAATCTAAGAAAAAAGGAGCCGCCTAATGGCTGTACTGGTTAACAAAAATACTAAGGTTATCTGCCAAGGCTTTACCGGAGCCCAAGGCACCTTTCACAGTGAGCAGGCGATTGCCTATGGCACCAACATGGTTGGCGGCGTTACGCCTGGCAAGGGGGGCGAAACCCACCTGAACTTGCCCGTGTTTGACACCGTGCGCGAAGCGGTGGAGAAAACTGGCGCCAATGCCAGCGTGATTTATGTGCCGCCGCCCTTTGCCGCCGATGCGATTCTTGAGGCCGCCGATGCGGAAATCCCGCTGGTGGTCTGCATCACGGAGGGGATCCCCGTGCTGGACATGATGCGGGTAAAGCGTGGCATCCTGAATTCCAACACCCGCCTGATTGGCCCCAACTGCCCCGGCGTGATTACCCCTGGCGAATGCAAAATCGGCATCATGCCAGGCCATATTCACCAACCTGGTAAGGTGGGGATCGTTTCCCGCTCCGGCACCCTGACCTATGAGGCAGTGTTCCAAACCACCGCACTGGGTCTGGGGCAATCCACCTGCATCGGCATTGGTGGCGACCCCATTAACGGCACCAACTTTATTGACGCGCTGGAGCTGTTTTTGGCTGACCCACTGACAGAGGCCATCATCATGATCGGCGAAATCGGTGGCGATGCTGAGGAAGCGGCCTGTGAACTGTTGCGTTCCAGCAAGATTAAAAAGCCAACCGCTGGCTTTATCGCTGGCCTCACCGCCCCTCCTGGCCGTCGGATGGGGCATGCGGGCGCGATTGTCGCGGGTGGTAAGGGTGACGCCAACAGCAAGATTGAGGCGATGAAGTCCGCTGGCATCGTGGTGGCCGATTCGCCTGCCGGCATGGGGCAAGCGCTGCTGAAAGCCATGGGCAAATAACCTTTTCCGCTGCTTGCTCTGGAATCGCTGGGGATAAGGCTTTCGCAAGCGCGAAAAACAGGTTAGAACCAGCCAATGATCGCTATCATCGAATCTTATCGTGCAGGCCTGTTTGGCCGCAAGCACATCGCCAACAATTTGGGCGCTGGCCTGGTGGTGGGTCTGGTCGCGTTGCCGCTGGCGATGGCCTTTGCGATTGCCAGCGGGGCAAAGCCTGAGCAGGGGTTGTACACCGCAATTGTCGCAGGCTTCCTGACCTCTACCCTGGGGGGCAGCCGCCTGCAAATCAGCGGGCCAACTGGGGCGTTTATCGCCATTTTGTCGGGCATTACCGCCGTTCACGGCATTGCAGGGCTGCAACTGGCCACCATCATGGCGGGCTTCATCCTGTTGGCCATGGGGCTGTTGCGGGTGGGCGCCATCATCAAATACATTCCGCGCCCGGTCATTATTGGCTTTACCAGCGGTATCGCTACCATTATCTGGGTTGGACAGTGGAAAGACTTTTTTGGCCTAAAGCCCGCCGCCAGCTCCCTGCTGTTTCATGAAAAGCTGCTGGCGCTGCTGCAGGCCTTACCGCATCTGGATTGGGCAACTACCTCCGTCGCCTGCCAAACCCTGTTGGTGCTGATTTTCGCGCCGAAATTCCTGCCGAAAATTCCCGCGCCGCTGTTGGCCATTATCTACGCCACCGTGGTGCAAATCGGCATGTTTGACCAGGTTGCCACTATTGGCAGCGCGTTTGGCGGCATCCCCCAATCTCTGCCCAGCTGGCAGTGGCCAACCGTCAGCCTGCAGAAAATTTTAGAGCTGGCCGGACCCGCCTTTGCCATTGCCATGCTGGGCGCTATTGAATCGCTGCTATCCGCCGTCGTGGCCGATGGCATGGCGGGAACCAAACATGATTCCAATCAGGAACTGGTGGGTCAGGGTATCGCCAACATTGCCGCGCCGCTGTTTGGTGGGTTTGCCGCCACAGGGGCAATTGCCCGCACCGCCACCAACATCCGCCATGGCGCCACCAGCCCGCTATCAGGCATTGTCCACTGCGCCGTGCTGTTGCTGGTCATGCTGGTTTTTGCGCCCTGGGCCAAACATCTGCCGCTATGTGCCCTGTCGGCCATTTTGTTTGTGGTCGCCTATCGGATGGGGGAATGGCACCATTTCATCCATTTGTTCAAAACGGCGCCAAAATCGGATGTGGCAATCATGCTGACCACCTTTGGCCTGACGGTGTTCAGCGATCTGGTGTTGGCGGTAAACGCGGGGGTCATGTTGGCCGCCCTGTTGTTCATGAAACGAATGGGCGATGCGGTGACGGTGGAGGATACCACCGCCAATGTCGAGGATTTGGGCAACATCCCCCTGCCCGCCGACACGATGATTTACCGCATCAATGGCCCCTTTTTCTTTGGCGCGGCGGAACGGTTGCAGAATTTGTTGCAGGCCGTCAACGATAAGCCGCTGGCCTGTCTGATCCTGGATATGCGCCAGGTGCCCTTTGTTGATGCCACGGGTGTAGCGGTGCTGGGCGATTTGATTAGCCAGTTTCATCAACAGGATACGCGGGTTATCCTGTGCGGCGGCAGCAAGCAATTGCTGACCCAGCTGGATAAGGCGCACCTGCTGACCAAATTGGGACTCAGCAACATTGTGGGCGATAGGAAAACTTTGGCCGAAACCCTGGCGGCATAACTCACTGAAAAAACGCGACAGTGGAGGCCGGGACCGGAATTGAACCGACGTACGAGGCTTTGCAGGCCCCTGCATAACCACTCTGCCACCCGGCCAGGGGTATCCATTGGTTGTGAATTGTTATTTAGGGGGGCAAAGGGGCAACGGTCAAGCTTGTCGTTATTCCATGGAAGCGCTAGGTTGGCAGCGGGTCATTCCCTCAGCAGGGATTTGCCTACCCACCCCATTTTTCCCAATCCAGGTTGCCTGTCATGGATTTTGCCGCCGCCCGTCGCCAAATGGTTCTTACCCAAATCAACACCAATAAGGTGTCGGACAATCGGGTGTTAAGCGCCATGGAAACCGTGCCGCGTGAATGGTTTGTTCCCCCCGCCACCACCGCCCAGGCCTATGTGGATGAGGATGTTGCGCTGGGCATCGACGGCAACGGCAACCAACGATGGTTAATGGAGCCTATGGTGCTGGCACGGCTGTTACAGGCGGCCGAACTTACCGAAAACTGTCATGTGTTGGATATTGCCCCCGCCACGGGGTACAGCACCGCCCTGTTCAGCCTGTTGGCCGGGCGGGTGGTGGCGGTAGAAGGTGACGCCAAGATGCGGGATCAGGCATCGACGCTGGTCAAAAAATTGGGCGGCTGCAAAAGCAAATTCCTGGATAGCTTGCCGCAAACGGGCTTTGACGATTATGACGGCTATGACGTGATTTTCCTTAATGGCGCGGTGGCATCCCCCCCGCTTCATGATAGCGATGGCAACTACGGCGATAGACTGCGTGAGGGGGGACGGCTGTTACTGATTGTTCGTGATGTTGATGGGGCACAGCAAGGGTCGATTGGCACCGCCTATGTGTATCGTAAGCAGCATGGGCAGCTTTCCCGCCTGGCCTTATTTGATTGCGCAACCCCCTGGCTGCCTGGGTTTGCGCCACCGCATCGTTTTGTGTTCTAATGCCATCTTAACCGTCCCATGTTGGATTTTTGATGTTTCACCAGCTGTTCCCTACCTTTCTGTCCATCGCCCTGCTGGTGGGGTTGGGCTATGTACTGGGCAAGCTGCATCAGGTAGATTTGAAATCCATCGCTCATTTATTGATTTTTGGCTTTGTACCTGTGGTGGTGGGTGGTGCGGTCGCGCAACTGACTTTTACCCCTGAAGTCTTGTTGCTGCCTTTTGTGGGTTTTGCCCTGTGCTGCGTGGTGGGGTTTATCAGCCTGTGGTTGGGCAGGCGATTGGTGGATGATAAGCTTGCCGTCTATCTGCTGCCCCTCGCTGTCGGATCTGGCAATGTAGGCTTTTTTGGCCTACCAGTTGCCATCGCTCTGTTGGGCAACGATCACGTCGGCACCTATATGTTGGCCATTCTTGGTGCTGTTATTTACGACGGCACCATTGGCTATTACTACGTTGCGCGCGGCAATCTAACGGTTTCGGATGCCTTGCGGCGGGTGGCAAGACTACCTGTGCTTTACGGCATGGCGATTGGGTTTATTCTTTCAATCATGCAAATTGGCCTGCCAGCACCCTTGATGAAATTTTGGGAGGTGGCAAAGGGGGCGTATATCTGCCTGGGCATCATGCTGGTTGGACTGGCACTAGCCAATCAAAAGCATTTTAAGTGGGACTATCAATTGATTGGGGTTGGACTGTTCGGCAAATTCTTGATGCCCACCACCGCCCTGGGATTGATTGTGCTGGATAAAGTTTTAACCAACCTTTTGTCCCCGATCATGGCACAATGCCTGATCGTGATTGCTGTCTGCCCGATTGCATCGAACACCACCGCCTATGCTGCCCAAAATGATATGCCGGTGCAAAAGGCGGCCAGCCTGGTGATGATCAGCACGGTTTTGGCGATTGTGGCACTGCCTTTTGTCTTGCCGATTTTGCTCAGCTGGGTAAGCTGAAACCATGACCATCGAAATCACCCCCCAAGCATCGTTTTGTGTTCTAATGCCATCTTAACCGTCCCATGTTGGATTTTTGATGTTTCACCAGCTGTTCCCCACCTTTTTGTCCATCGCCCTGCTGGTAGGGTTGGGCTATGTACTGGGCAAGCTGCATCAGGTGGATTTGAAATCCATCGCTCATTTATTGGTTAATGGATTTACACCTGTTGTGTTTTTGGGCGCCGTGGCACAATTGCCATTCACTCCCGAAGTCCTTTTGCTACCCATCCCTGTTTTTCTCATTTGCTGCGTGCCTAGTTTTTGTTGTCTGTGGTTGGGCAGGCGATTGGTGGATGATAAGAGATCGGTCTATTTGTTGCCTATGGCTGCAGGCACAGGAAACGCAGCATTTTTTGGCCTGCCTATTGCTTTAGCGATTTTAGGTACCAATCAAATTGGTTCCTATATGATTGCAAACCTTGGAACGGTTATTTTTCACACCACAGTTGGGTATTATTTTATTGCTCGCGGTAACGTTACCGCGAGTCAGGCTATACAACAGGTTATACGGCTACCCGTGTTGTACGGTATGGCGGCGGGGTTAGTTTTGTCATTTATGCAGATTGGCCTGCCAGATCCATTACTGAAATTTTGGGACGTCAGCAAAGGGGCGTATATCTGCCTAGGGATGATGTTAGTTGGATTAGCACTGGCCAATCAAAAACATTTCAAATGGGATCGGCAGCTGATTGCTGTAGGGCTGTTTGGCAAATTCCTGATCTGGCCGGGGCTAGCGTTGATCCTAATCCTGCTGGATCGCACCACCACCCAACTGTTAACCCCGATCATGGCGCAATGCCTAATCGTGATTGCTGTCTGCCCGATTGCATCGAACACCACCGCCTATGCTGCCCAAAATGATATGCCGGTGCAAAAGGCCGCCAGCCTGGTGATGATCAGCACGGTTTTGGCGATTGTGGTGCTGCCATTTGTCTTGCCGATTTTGCTCAGCTGGGTAAGCTGAAACCATGACCATCGAAATCACCCCCCAAGCGTTGCATCAGTTAATCCAGGATGACCAGGCCGCCGCCAGGCTGCAGCTGGTCGATGTCCGCCGTCAGGAGGAGGTGGCGATAGGAACGCTGCCCAACGCCCGCCACCTGGTGTTGCAGGAGTTGCCCCAGCGGTGGCAGGAGTTGGATCCCACCCTGCCCACCGTTACCCTGTGCCACCATGGGGTTCGCAGCCTGCAAGCCGCCCAGTTCCTGTTGCAACAGGGGTTTGCGCAGGTGCAAAGCCTAAAAGGCGGCATCGACCGCTGGTCACAAGAAATTGATCCGTCCCTGCCCCGTTATTAGCCCCCGTTTTTTGTTATTGCCATGAACCCTATTAGGCTGTTTTCCACCCTGCTGCTGATGGTTTTAACGACCACTGCACCGATTGGCACGGGTTGGGCGCAATCAGCGGCTTATCCATCACCAGCCGAAACAGCTGCCCCCGCAGCGACGACCGTCCCCGCAGCTGCCCCCGCCTCCCCTGCTCAACCCGCAGCTCAACCCCAAGGCCAAGCGGTCAAAGACCTGCTGCAAGTCTTGGACCTGGTTTTGCGGAATGAGCCTGGTTTGGCAGCCGCCCAAAGCGCGAGGCAGGCGGCAGCGGCGGGTGTCGATGTTGCCTTTGGTGCGCGGTTGCCGCAATTGTCGGCGGCGGGCAGTATCGCCAGCCAGCAAACCCGCAATGTCGGCAGCGCGGATATGGCCACCACCCCGCGTGAGGGGGCATTAGCCCTGCGCCAGGCCTTATTCCGTGGCGGGGGATTGTTGGCAGCTGAGGATGCGGCCAAGGCCAATGCCGATGCGGCCGCCGCCGCGGAGGAGGAAACCGAACGCCAACTGCTGCTGACCACCGCGTCCACATTCTATGAACTCATTCGCGCCAAACAGGTCGTAAAGCTGAACAGTACCACCCAAACCGTCATCGCGGAGCAGCTGCGCCAGACCGATCTGGCCTTTTCGGTTGGCCAGCTGACCTCCACCGATGTAGCACAAGCCAAAGCCCGTCTGGCCAGTATAGAGGCTGAGCTTAGTGCCGCCAACAGCCGCCTTAGCGCCGCCGAATCAACCTATCAGGCCTTAACGGGTGAGCCAGCGGCTGAAATGTTGGATCGCCCGCTGCAGGAATTGTTACTGCCGCTGCCCGACCTGTTGGCCATTGCGGCTAAGGAACATCCGCGCATTCAGCAGAATCAGGCTAAATTGCTGGCCGCGCGCCATGCCCTGCAACAGGCGGAGGCCGAACGCTATCCCAGCCTGGATGCCACCGCCAGCGCGGGTTATCAAAACGATGTGTCCAGCAAAGATCGTGAGGCAACGGTGTATCGGGGTGGTCTGTCCCTTACCATGCCGCTGTACACGGGCGGCAGCACCACAGGCCGCATCGCGGTAGCACGCGCCAATCAGGATCAGGCCGAACGGCTGCTGCGGCAAAGCGAACGGCAAGTCGCGCAGGAGGTCAGCCGCGTTTGGCACGAATTGGCCTCCAACCGCGTCCAACAGAACGCCTTTACCGCCGCGGTGACCGCCGCCGATCGCGCTCTTAAAGGCGTGCGGGAGGAGGCGCAATATGGCCAACGCACCACCCTGGACGTGTTGAACGCCGAACGGGAATTGCTGAACGCGCAGGTTGGCTTGGTGCAGGCCGAAACGGGGGTACGGCTTAGCAACCTTGGCCTGCGCGCCGCGATTGGCCGCCTGTCCCGCCGCCAGCTGGGCGATTTACTAGCTGAAGGCATGGGCAACGCATCGGCGCCCAAACTTTAGCCACGCTTATTGGCCACCCTTAAATTCTGGCGCTTAACTCAACCGTGCCACCACCACGCGATAGGGGGAGCAGGAGACGTAGTTCAGCCCTAGGCCACGGCAGAATTTGACGCTGGCGGGATCGCCGCCATGTTCGCCGCAAATGCCGATTTTCAGCCCTGGGTTGGCCGCCCTGCCCGATTCCACCGCCATCCGCATCAGCTGCCCCACGCCCTGCTGATCCAGGCTTTTGAAGGGGTCGACCGCAATCAACCGTTCCGCCTCATAACTGGGTAGGAAGCTGCCCGCGTCATCACGCGATAGCCCCCAGGTGGTTTGGGTCAAGTCATTGGTACCGAAAGAGAAAAAGTCGCAAATGCTGGCCAACTCCCCCGCAATCAGGCAGGCGCGCGGCAGTTCGATCATCGTACCAAACAGATAGGCGGGCGCGTTAGGAAAGTCCGCCGCCACCCTGGCCACCAGCTCCTTCATCCGCACCAGCTCACTCAAAGTCGCGGTCAGCGGGATCATGATTTCGGGCACAGCCTGCCCCGCGCCCAATTCGGCGTTCACCTCGGCCGCTGCCTCCAAAATCGCCTGCACCTGCATCGCGTAAATTTCGGGATAGGTGATGGCCAGGCGGCAACCGCGATGACCCAGCATCGGATTAGCCTCCGCCAGCATTTTGGCACGCCCCGCCAACTTTTCGGCCGACACCCCCATCAGGGCAGCCACCGCCGCCACCTCATGCTCCCCATGCGGCAAAAATTCATGCAGGGGGGGATCCAGCAGGCGGATGGTGACAGGATAGCCCGCCATTTCCTTAAAAATCCCGACAAAGTCTGATTTTTGCATGGGCAGCAGCCTGGCCAAGGCCTGTTGCCGCTCCGCCACATTGTCGGCCAGGATCATCGCCCGCATGGCGGCAATCCGCTCCGCCGCGAAAAACATATGTTCGGTACGGCACAGGCCGATGCCGGTTGCGCCAAAGCTGCGTGCCACCCGCGCATCCTCTGGCGTGTCGGCATTGGCGCGCACCGCCAGGCCGCGGCTTTGTTCCGCCCAGCTTAGCAGCTGTTCCAGGGCGGGGCTGGGGGTGGGGGGAACCAGCGCCACCGATCCCAAAATCACCTCCCCCTTCGCGCCATCCAGGCTGATTAGCTGGTCATGGCCAATGGTATGGTCGCCAACACGGAATCCCGCCTGGGCGGGCAACAGTTGCAGACTGCTCGCTCCCACCACACAGGGGCGCCCCATGCCACGCGCCACCACCGCCGCATGGCTGGTCATGCCGCCGCGCAGGGTCAGAATGCCTTTGGCCGCATGCATCCCCGCAATATCCTCTGGCGAGGTTTCATCGCGCACCAGGATCACCGCCTCGCCACCGCTGGCACGCCGCACCGCCTCCTCCGCCGAAAAGACGGGGCGGCCACTGGCGGCACCAGGGCTGGCGGGCAGGCCGCGCGCAATCACGTTGCGGGGGGCGGCCGAATCAATCTGCGGGTGCAACAGCTGTTGCAAATTCTCAGGGTCAATCAGGTTAAGGGCGCGGGCAGGATCGGCCAGCTTTTCCTTCACCAAATCCACCGCAATCTGCGCTGCCGCCGCCGCGCTGCGTTTGCCCGCACGGGTTTGCAACAGGTACAGCCGCCCCTCCTGCACCGTGAACTCAATATCCTGCATGTCGCGATAGTGCTGCTCTAACTGATTGGCCACCCGCACCAGCTGTTGATAGGGATCGGGCATCGATTCTTCCATCGATGGCTCACTAAGCCCTGCTGCCAGCTTGGCGGCCAGGGTAATCGACTGCGGCGTGCGAATACCCGCCACCACATCCTCCCCCTGCGCGTTAATCAGATACTCGCCCCACAGCGCCCTTTCCCCCGTGCTGGGATGGCGGGTAAAGGCCACCCCTGTCGCACTGGTGTCGCCACGGTTGCCGAACACCATTGTTTGCACCGTCACCGCCGTCCCCATCGCCTCATCAATGCCATTCAGGCGGCGATAGACCTGTGCCCGCTCTCCATTCCAACTTAAAAAGACGGCGCGGATGGCCGACCACAATTGCGCCCTGGTATCTTGGGGAAAGGGTTGCCCCGTCACCTCCAACACCACCCGCTGATAGCCAGCAATCACTGCCTGCCAATCCTGTGCGGTCATTTCGTGATCCAACAGCAGGCCTTGTTGCACCTTGCGGTCATTCAGCACGGCATCGAAATGCGCATGGGGAATTTCCAACACCACCCCGCCGAACATTTGGATCAGGCGGCGATAGCTGTCATAGGCAAAGCGCGGATTGTTGGTAAGGCGTGCCAGCCCCTCAACCGTTTGATCGTTTAGCCCCAAATTCAGGATGGTATCCATCATGCCGGGCATCGAAACGGGCGCGCCCGACCGCACCGACACCAACAGCGGGGCATCGGCATCGCCCAACCGCGCCTGCATCTGGGTTTCCAACAGCTGCAATGCCTGATCCACCTGCCCCTCCAACCCATCGGGATAGCGTTGGCTATTGGCGTAATAGGCACGGCACACCGCGGTGGTCAGGGTAAAGCCGGGTGGCACAGGCAGCTCCAGCGCGCTCATCTCCACCAGCCCTGCCCCCTTACCGCCCAGCACCATTCGGTCGGGCAGCGCGGCGGTGTGGGAAACTTCACCTAAGGCAAAAGGAAAAACATAGGTCATGGGGGGCATTTGGGTCATGGCAGATTACATGAAGTTGTGGGGGAAGTTATGTGTTGTTTTATGGCCAAAACCGCCTTTGGTAAAGCTGCTATTGCGCTGCACGGGTTGGGTACGGATCGCTAAGACCTAACCCGCCCGCTGGTAAGAAGCCGCCTAAAAATCGGTGCAGCGGCCGTTGACTTCCCAATCGCCATAGCGGGTGGGTTCCAACCCTGGCTTGCCGCCGATTTCGCGTGGCCAGTCGGCGGTGTCCAGGGGCGCAATGGCTTTATCGGGCGCTTGGTCATTAGGGATGGCGGGTGCAGCCTCGGGCGCCTGAATTGGTGTCTTGGGTGTCTTGGGTGTCTTGCTTGCTGGTGATGATGGTGGTTGAGGGGATTGCGTCATGTTTCGCCCCCCGCTAACCCGCGTTGGCCAGGGCGCGGCGCATTTCGGCCAGGGCGTCATCCAGGCAATCAACCTGGGATCCCCCCGCCTGCGCCATATCAGGGCGACCACCGCCGCCCTGCCCGCCGATAATCGGCACCAATTGCCGCACCAGGGTGACGGCGTCGAACCGCTGGGTCAAATCATCGCTGACCCCCACCGCCAGCGACACTTTCCCCTCCGCCGTGGTGGCCACCAACACGATGCCAGAGCCCAAATCTTGTTTCATCTTGTCGGCCATCGCGCGCAGCTTGGCGGGTGGCAAATCCTCAAACACCCGACTGGCAAAGCCAATGCCATTAATGGTTTCCGACGGCGTTGACCCCGCCGCCTCACTACCCGCGCCGCCACCGCCCGCCAACAGCTGATGGCGCAGCTGTCCCAACTGTTGCTTCAGCCCCTGCTGCTCCGTCAACAGCGATTCCACCCGCGCCGCCGCCAGGGGGGGAGCGGTTTTCAGCTTGGCCGCAATCTGTTGCAAACTGGCCAACTGGTCGCGCACCCAATCCTCCGCCGCCTTACCGGTCAGGGCTTTGATGCGGCGAATGCCTGCCGCCACCGAGGTTTCCTCAATCACCTTAAACAGACCAATATCGCCGGTTGCCCGCACATGGGTGCCGCCGCACAGCTCGGTGGAGTAGCTGGCACGGGTACCGCCCTCATCCCCACCCATGCTGACCACCCGCACCTCATCGCCATATTTTTCGCCAAACAGCGCCATAGCCCCTGCCGCAATCGCCGCCTGCGGGGTCATCAATTGGGTCACAGTGGGCAGGTTGCGTCGCACCTGCGCGTTCACATCATCCTCAATCACCTGCACCTCCTCAGCGCTCAACGGCTTGGGATGGCTGAAGTCAAAGCGCAAAAAGTCGGGCGCCACCAGCGATCCCTTTTGCGTGACATGGTCGCCCAAACGGCGCCGTAGACTTTCGTGCAGCAGGTGGGTGGCGGAATGGTGCGCGCGCAGGCCGCCGCGATGGTCAGGCTGAACCTGCAACCGAGCCTCCTGCCCCACCGTCAACGTCCCCGTCACCACCTGCACCCGATGAACATGCAATCCGTCAATCAGCTTTTTGGTATCCTGCACCTGCGCCTGCCCCGTAGCGGTGGTGGCCAGGCCGATATCCCCCTGCTGCCCGCCTGATTCAGCGTAAAAGGGGGTTTGGTTGAACAACAGCTCCCCCCCCTGCCCCGCCGCCAGCGTCGTCACCTCAACCCCGTCCTGCACAATCGCCAACAGCTGCCCCGCCGCCACCTCGGTGCTATAGCCCAAAAATTCGCTGGCGCCGTAGCGCTGCTTTAGGTCGAACCACAGGGTGCTGGTCTTGCTGTCACCACTGCCGACCCAGGCCTTACGCGCGGCCGCCTTTTGCGCCGCCATCGCGCTGTCAAAGCCGGCATGATCAACAGCCAAGCCCTTTTCGCGCAGCACATCGGTGGTCAAATCCAACGGAAAGCCAAAGGTGTCGTACAGCTTAAAGGCGATCGCCCCGTCCAGCGTCCCCCCATGGCTTAGCTTACTGGTCTCCTCCGCCAACAGGTGCAGGCCGCGCCCCAGCATTTCCAGAAAGCGCTTCTCCTCCAACAAAATAGTCTCGGTAATCAGGGTTTCGGCGCGCAACAATTCGGGATACGCCTCCCCCATGATGCTGTTCAGATTGGGAACCAGGCGGTACAAAAACGGCTCATGCAGACCCAGCTGGTGCCCATGGCGCAACGCCCGCCGTATAATCCGTCGCAGGACATAGCCGCGCCCCTCATTGCTGGGCAGCACCCCATCGGCAATCAGAAAGCAGGTGGCGCGCAGGTGATCGGCAATCACCCGATGACCAAAGCGATGCACCCCATCGGGATCGGTGTTGGACAACCCCGCCGACGCCTCAATCAGCGGGCGAATCAGGTCGGTGGCAAAATTGTCATAGCTGCCCTGCAACACGCTGACCAGCCGTTCAAATCCCATGCCCGTATCGATCGATGGTTTGGGCAGGGCGATGCGGCGGCCATCCGCCAACTGCTCATACTGCATGAACACCAGGTTCCAAATTTCCTTAAAGCGATCGCCATCCTGATTGGCACTGCCGGGCGGGCCACCGGCAAACTGTTCGCCGCAATCGATAAAAATCTCGCTGCTGGGGCCACAGGGGCCCGTATCCCCCATGCTCCAGAAATTATCGCTGGTAGCGATGCGGATAATTTTTGATTCAGGGAAGCCCGCAATCTTTGACCACAGCGACGCCGCCTCATCATCATCATGATACACCGTCACCAACAGGCGGTCGGTGGGCAATTGATAGTGTTTGGTAATCAATTCCCAGGCATAGGCAATCGCCTGCTCCTTAAAATAATCGCCAAAGGAAAAATTGCCCAACATTTCAAAAAAGGTGTGGTGGCGGGTGGTGTAGCCGACCTGATCCAAATCATTGTGTTTGCCGCCCGCCCGAATGCTTTTTTGACAGGATGTGGCGCGCGGGTTTGCCCGCCCCTCCTGCCCCGTAAAGGCATCCTTAAACGGCACCATCCCGCTGTTAACGAACAGCAGCGTCGGGTCATGGCGCGGCACCAACGGCGCGGACGGCACCACCTCATGCCCCTGGGCGGCGAAATAGTCCAAAAAGGTACGGCGGATGTCTGCGGCTTTCATCTTGCCATTGTAGCCATAGTTACCCCACCTGCTCAAGGGGGGAATAAGGGGCGGCGGGAGTGGAAAGATGGCGCCAATCCACTAAACCCCCTCTAGCCAAACTGTCCAAAGACACCTAAGTTATTGTAACAATTGTATCTCGATGCTTAAGGATTTTTTGATGAACGCTCCTGCAACGCCAGTAACCACCAAACGCGGTCGCCTGCGCGCGCCGTTGATAGTTCTGCTGTGCCTGATCACCGTCTTGGGCAGTTATCCCGATCTGGCTGAGGCGCGGGCGGGTGGCGGCGGCAGCCGTGGTGGGGGCAGCAGCATGGGCAGCCGTGGCAGCAGAACCTATCAGTCCAGCCCATCCAACAGCCCCTATCAGGCCAAACCGATTGAACGCAGCGCGACACCTGCCTCCAACCCAGCGGCCGCCACACCTGGCGCCGCGCCGCAACCTGTCGCGCCCCAACGCCCCTCCTTCTTCGGTTCTAACCCATTCCTCAGCAGTTTGGCGGGCGGCTTTATCGGCGCGGGTCTGTTTGGAATGCTGTTCGGTGGTGGTGGCATAGGCGGTATGGGCAGCCCGATGGGCGCTGCCCTGGGCGGATTTTTGCAGATTGCCCTGCTGGTTGGCTTAGGATTAATGGCCTATCGCTGGTTCAAACACTCCAATTCTATGGCTAGCACTTCAACCGCTGATGGCTATGGCTATAGCTATGGGACAACGGCGCCCGCAGCCGCCAACAGCTTTGGCGGTTCAAATTTTGCTTCCGTTTCTGGCAGTGCTGGCTTGGCCAACAACGACAGCCCACTCACCCTGAATGACAGCGATTTGCAAGCGTTTGAGGCGCTGTTAGGCAAAATCCAACACAGCTGGAGCCAGGCGGACATGGGGCAAATGCGCGCCCAAACCACCCCTGAAATCCTGCATTATTTCAACGAAATTTTGGCCGGCAATACCAGTAGGGGGGAGGCGAATCATGTTGAGCAAGTCACCCTGCTGGCTGGCAACCCGATAGAATCTTGGATGGAGGGGGAATTTGACTATGCCACCGTCCATATGAAATGGCGGGCGTTGGACTACACCACCCGCCTGGATCGCAAACAGGGCGACGCCGACTATGTGGTCAGCGGTAGCATGACCGTGCCCAGTGAGGCGGAGGAAATCTGGACCTTTGTCCGCACCAACGGCGGCAACTGGATCCTCTCCGCCATTCAGCAGGTGGCTTAAGGCGGCGGCCTTTTTCTTTGCCCCAGTGGCTAGATAGTGTAGTCACGAGATTTTTGCCCACATAATGATGCATCGGATGTGGACGGCGGCGAGGAAAGATTTTGTATTTTTAAGGTATCGAGTGGCGATTCCACGCCATTGTTTCAAATGAAGAA
>JBILMH010000053.1:0-8294 GCA_044375625.1 Alphaproteobacteria bacterium | reverse complement strand
ACCCTCGCCCTCTCCAAATACAACACCTTCCGCCCCCATTCTTCCTTGCGCGGCGCCACCCCTCTCCACTATATTCATTCTTCCTTCCCAGCACTCCTCCAGTCTCATATGTACTGAACCTATACACGCCCAAAACGCCCTCTTGCCTGTTGATGCTGGCGTGGTTTAGACTGCTAGCATGAGTGTTGATCCGAACCGCATTATCATTTTTGACACCACCCTTAGGGATGGGGAGCAGTCGGCCGGCGCGGCGATGACGGTGGCAGAAAAGCTGCGCGTTGCCCTGCTGCTGGAAGACATGCAGGTCGATGTGATTGAGGCGGGCTTTCCCATTAGCTCCGCGGGGGATTTTGAGGCGGTCAGCCAGATTGCGGCGCAGATTAAGCAAACCACCGTCTGCGCCCTGTCGCGCGCGGTGGCCAAGGATATTGAGCGGGCGGGGGAGGCGTTAAAGGGTGCTGTTCGCCCCCGCATCCACACCTTTATTGGTACCAGCCCGCTGCACCGCAAGCATATCACCAACATGGATCAGGCGCAGATGTTGGATACCATTCGATCCAGCGTCACCCTGGCGCGCAGCCTGTGCGACGATGTGGAGTGGAGCGCGATGGATGCCACCCGGACGGAACGGGAATTTCTGGCGCGGGCAGTGGAAACGGCGATTGCGGCGGGGGCAACCACCGTCAACATTCCCGACACGGTGGGCTATGCGATTCCCGATGAATTTGGCGCGCTGATTGCCTATTTGCTGGCGCAGGTGCCCAATATCGATCGCGCCGTGTTGTCGGTGCATTGCCAGAACGATTTGGGCTTGGCCACCGCCAACAGCCTGGCCGCGGTGCAGGCGGGCGCGCGGCAGGTGGAGTGCACCATCAACGGCATTGGCGAACGGGCGGGCAACACCAGCCTTGAGGAGGTGGTGATGGCGCTGAAGGTGCGGCGGGAGCATTTCCACGACCATTATTGCAACGTCAACACCACCTTGTTGACTAAGGCTAGCCGCCTGGTATCGGCGGTCAGCGGCATGGCGGTGCAGTCGAACAAGGCTATCGTGGGTGCCAATGCTTTTGCCCATGAATCGGGCATTCATCAGGATGGGATGCTAAAAAACCTGCAAACCTTTGAAATCATGCGGCCAGAGGATGTCGGCCTGCAACAATCGCGCCTGGTTCTGGGTAAGCTGTCGGGGCGGCATGCCTTTGTGGACAAGCTGGCGGCGCTAGGCTATCAACTGCCCGATGCGCAGCTGGAGGAGGCGTTTCAGCGCTTTAAGGCGCTGGCCGATAAGAAAAAACAGGTGTTTGACGACGATCTTATCGCCCTGATTGACGATGAGATTGCCCAGGCCAACCACCGCCTGAAATTTGTATCGCTGACCGTTGCCTGTGGCAGCTTTGGGCCGCAGCGGGCGGAATTGGTGGTGGAGGTCGACGGCCGAACGCAGCATCATATTGCGACGGGCAATGGTCCTGTTGACGCGGTTTTTAACGCGATTCGCGCCGTGCAACCGCATGAAGCCAAGCTGTTGCTGTATCAGGTGCATGCGGTGACGGAGGGGACGGACGCGCAGGCGGAGGTCAGCGTGCGGCTGGAGCATGAGGGGCGGGTCTTCACGGGGCAAAGCGCCGATGTTGACACCATCGTGGCCAGCGCCCGCGCCTATATCACCGCCCTCAACAAATTGCTGTACACCAGCGAACGCACCGTCGCCGCCGTTGCGTGATTTATTTATCGTTGAGAGCAAAAGGCTGTGGCCGTTCAAACAAGGTGCCCTTAGGCAGGTTGTAGCTTTCGATGATGCGATGCAGCTTGCCAGTTTCAATCACCTCGTTAACTGTGTTGTCCATCATGACCTTAAACTCCTCCTGCCCCCGTCCAATCATCGGGGCGACAGGGCTGATGCGATAGGGACGCTCGCTGGTTAGGTTGCGCAATTGGCCTGGATTGTTTTTGATGTACTCATAGCCCACCCAGTTATCCAGAATCGTGGCATCCGCTTTGCGGGTGGCGACCACCATCATCTGGTCGCTCAACAGCGCAGTTTGAGGCAGCGCATAGGATGTTGCATTCGGGAAACCCTCTTTGATATAGGCATCAAAGACCGTACCCTCCACCTGTGCGATTGCAATATCGGCGGCGTTTAGGCGTGACAAGTCGTTGCTGGCAAAACGGCTGTCCCCCTCCCGTACCCACAGGCTGACTCCGACATAATAGAGAGGTTTGAGAAAATCAGCGTATTTTGAGCGGTTACCGTTATGCCCAACCGTAGTGCAAATAGCGTCAACGCGGCCTGTGTTGACGGCGGTGATCATTTCGCCATAGGCCACCTCCTCCGCCCAGTCAATTTTTAGCTGCAACTTCTCCCCGACCGCGTTCATCAGGTCATAGGAGACTCCCGAAAGTTTGCCGCTGTTGGGATCTTTCATCATGTAAGGGGGGAACATCACATAGCCGCAACGGATGCTGCCGCGCTCCAAAACGCGCTGATAGGTTGAGGCCGTTTGTATCCCAGTTTTCTTGCCGCCAGCCTGTCCCATGAACGCAAATAAAGATAGAGAAATTACCGCAATGGACACGATTAATGAAGTATTTTTCATGCTAAAAACTCATATTTTTGTAATGGCTAAGCCTATAAACCTTTTACTGATTTTTCTGTTGTTCATTGCACAAAATTTGGACTTGGCAGCGTATACTCGGTTTCATACTTTTTCTTAATTTTTTCCATATATCCGTTATCAATTAATAGCTGGAGGGCTTGATTAATCATTTGTGTAAGTTGCGCTTCATTAGTTGGCATTGCGATAACTTGTGGAATTTTCTTGATTGGCTTGATATCTTTTACTAAACGCATTTTGTTTGGGTTTGCTTTTATAAACTTTTTTATCTCATCAATGTCGCTAAGAATGATATCAGCCTTATAGCTTGGCACAGTCATTAAAAATTCTGATTCTTGAACTAGTTGTGGTAAAGCTAAAATTTTGGAATTTGGGAATTGTTCCTTAGCTAGATTGTAGCTAAATGCGCCGTCTATTGCTGCAATACGTACATCACTATTATTAATGCGATCAAATTTTCCATCAAATCTATTGTCGTTAGTGCGTGCATAAGCGACAATATTAGTGTAAAAAATCGGTATACTTAGTGACATATTTTTTATCTTTCCCGCATCTGCCCACATAGAAGTGCAAACGGCATCATACCGACCCGTTTTAAAACCCTCGCCAATTGTACCCCAACCGATTTCTTCCGCCCATTCTATTTTGAGATCAAGGATTTTTCCAACTTCAGTCATGATTTCGTAGTTTATGCCCGAAAGATTACCTGTGTTTGGATCTTTAATAAAATAGGGCTGCCAATTTACATAACCACATCTCAACGTTTTTGTATTAAGCACGCGCTCATAGGAACTTTCCTTTTTATTGAGATCCCCCCCATGTTTTGTTCCTGTATAATTTACAGCAAACCCAGCTGCGATTGCCGAAGAAAGCAAGACGCTAAGAATAAAGTGAGAAAATTTCATAAGTTTTTTTTATACCTTGCACAAAACAATTTAGATTATCCTATCGAGCTTTAATAAAGTATTTTTCACCTTAAAAACTTTTATTATTGCACAAAGATAATCTTATAAACCTTTGTGCTTTCGTCAATTAAAAAACGTTTTTTGTTGATGAAAGAATGTTTTTTGCGTACAATTTACATAGCGAAAGAGGTAAAAGTGATCACGGTTACACAGTTAAAGGCAGCCAGGGCGTTGCTGGGCTGGACGCAGTTGGATCTGGCCACCCAGAGTGGTATGTCGTTGGCGGCCATTAATAAGTTGGAGCGGGAGGCGGTCACCCCCCGCCGTCACACCCTGGATATTTTGCAGCAGACCTTGGAGCAGGCCGGCGTCGAATTCATTGAGGGGCCAGGTGTTCGCCTGACCGATAGTCTGTTAAAAATTCGCGTTCTGAATGGTCATCAGGCAATCATCCAGCTGTTAAATGATGTTTTTGAAACCATGCGGCGGCTGCCAGCCCCACGCCCAAACGTTCTTATCAGTGGAGTGGATGAGGCCAAGTGGAATGCCTATAATGAGGAGGTTGTCGCGCTGCAGCAGATTCGAACGGCGGAATATGGAATCCGTCATCGGGTTTTGATCTGTGAGGGGGACACCAATTTTTTGCCAAATTTGGATGTTGCGCAAATCTATCGCTGGGTCAGTCGGGATTTGTTTACCCAGATGCCTTATTACGTGTATCATGACAAATACGCCCTGGTGCTGTGGGGACCACCGATTAAGGTGATGATTATTCAAAGCCGTTTAATCGCGGAAACCTATCGGCGTCAGTTCGAGATCAACTGGCAAAATGGCCGCGTGCCCAAAGCATAAATTGTGCGCTGTTGATTTTCTCCTAGCCCTTTGGGGGTTGGCTTTGCTAAAGATACGCCATGACCCATGACCATTCGACTGATGTGACAACGCTACCCCCCCTGACCATTCGGCTGGCGGCACCGCGCGGTTTTTGCGCTGGCGTTGATCGGGCGGTGAAGATGGTGGAGCGGGCGTTGGACAAATTTGGCGCGCCAATTTATGTGCGGCATGAGATTGTCCACAATCGCTTTGTGGTGGACAGCCTGGCCGCCCGCGGGGTGGTCTTTGTCAAAGAATTGGATGAGGTGCCCGCCAACGGCCGCGTTATCTTTTCCGCCCATGGCGTGCCCAAAAAGGTGCCGCTGGACGCTGCCGAACGTCAACTCATCTTTTTTGATGCGACCTGCCCGTTGGTTAGCAAGGTGCATCGTGGGGTGGAAAAGTACCACAGCGATGGGCGTCATGTCGTGCTGATTGGCCATGCCGGCCACCCGGAGGTTATCGGCACCATGGGGCAGTTGCCAGAGGGCAGCATTAGTCTGATTGAAACGGAGGCCGATGTGGCCAGCCTGCATTTCCCCGCCGATCTGCCGTTGGCCTATGCCACCCAAACCACCCTGTCGGTCGATGAAACCCACGCGATTATTGCCGCGCTGAAAACCCGCTTCCCCCACATCGCCGAGCCGTTGAAGGAGGATATTTGCTACGCCACCACCAACCGCCAGCTGGCGGTCAAAACTCTGGCCGCGGGCTGTGATGGGTTTTGGGTGATTGGTGCGCCCAACAGCAGCAATTCGATGCGGCTGGTTGAGGTGGCGCAGCTGGCCGGCTGCCCCAAGGCGCAGTTGGTGCAACGTGCTAGCGAGATTGACTGGGAATGGCTGGCAGGGGTTGGCGTGCTGGGTCTCAGTGCGGGAGCCTCAGCCCCTGAAGTGCTGATTGATGAGGTTATAGCCGCCGCCCGCCAACGCTTTGCGGTGACGGTGGAGGAGGTGACGGTGGTCAAGGAAACGGTGGAGTTCCACCTGCCCGCCGCCCTACGTCGTTAGAGCATTTTTCCTTAAAAAGCCTTAAGTTATCAACCCCTCCTTGCGGGCGGTATCGATTAAGGCATCCTGAAAGTCGGTCACAAAGCGGCGGGTATCGCCAAGGGATGACTGTGTCATCTGGGCGCGCAGGGTTGTGCGCATCGCCTTAAGCTGCTCAGGATCGTTGGCCAGGCGCGCGGCGGCGGCAACATAGTCCGCATCGTTATCGGCACACAAATCCTCCATCCCACCAACGGCCATCACGATGCTATAGCCAATGCGGTGGTGCAGGGCGGAGCCATAACGGATAATGACGGGAGTCCCCATCCACAAAGACTCTGTGGTCGTGGTGCCCCCCGTGACGGGAAAGGTGTCCAGGCTGATATCGATTTCGTTGTACAGCGGCAAATGGCGGTTGGCGACATTCTCCATCAACACAATGCGATCTTTGCTAATTCCATTGCGCTCAAACTCCTGAATCAGGTTGTGGCGCAAAAACTGGCTGTTCATTTCATTGGCGGGGCGGGCGAAGACAAAGCGGGATTTTGGCACCGCCTGCAACACTTTTGACCACAGCTGAATCACGCGTCGATTGATTTTATAGGGGTTGTTCATCGATCCAAAAGTGATGACGCCCTCGTTGCGGATAAAGGGGGGATCAGGCTTAATTTCAACATTGGGAAAGCCCTCAATCGAAATAAAGGATCCTTTTTTGATCAGGGGTTTTTCCACCAACCACCGCCCCTCTGGCGGGCAAAGCCACTGGTCAACCAGGATATAGTCAATGGTGCTTAGCCCAGTGGTATAGGGGTACCCCAGCCAGGTTACCTGAATCGGTGCGCATTGATGGCTCATCGCGCCCAGGCGGCTTTCACCCGTGTGGGCATTCAGGTCAAACAGAATGTCGATGTGGTCACCAATAATTTTTTTTGCCACATCCACATTGGTGAAATTGTAAACATGCTGATAGCCGGTGGCATGGCTGATCATATCCATTTGAATTGGGTCGGGAATATCCTGTGTGTTAATATACAAATAAATTTCAAACAGATCGCGATCATAATGTTCGATAAAGCCTTGGATAAATTTGCTGACCACATGGCCACGGATATCGGAGGACAAAAAGCCAACCCGCAATTTTTTATCGTCAGGATCTCTAGGATGAAGCGCGGGAATCTCCGCCACGCCTGGCTCCTCCTTAGAAAGTTTTAACAGGCGATCGCCCCAATTTTTGTGCATTTGATACAGGGCTTCGCATTCCTGATCCGTCCATGCAATTGGCAGCAGCGATAAAAAGGCAACGTTCATTGTGCTGTTGCCGTCCTTAGTGCTTTCCACAAATTTAACCAGATCAATGTTTAAGCTATCAAAGCCGTCAAAATCCAACACGCGCGGATAGATTGTCAGGGGATCCATGTAGCTCAAGGGGTTAAATTCCTTAACCATCTGCACCAGGCGGGCATGAACATAGGCCTGATCGATGTTGGCATAGCGGAAATGGTGACGCGATAACAGGCCGTTGATGGTGATATCCATCGGGTGATTTTTGGCATAGCGTTCTAGAAGTTCAAAAGCGGGCGCAATACGGCCAAAGGTAATCAAATGATGATAATAATTCGATAGATAGCTAAGGTTATCGGGGTTGTTGTCGTAAAGATCTTTCAGGGTTGATAACATCCCCTCACGCTCATTAATCGCGCGATAGGCCATGGCCAGGTTGTTGCGCGCGATATCATCTTTTGGCTCGCCCGTCAGATAGTCTTCAATAATTTCAATCGCCCGTGGCCAGTCTTTGGCGATACAATAGGCCACGCCCAGGTAGCGCAGAATTTTTCGCATGTCGGGGCGTTCCAACCGTACCCGACTAAGATGCAACATCGCCTCTGACCATCGACCCAGCTCGCCCAGCACCACGCCCAGGTTGGCCAGCACGTCCATGCTGTCAGGGTTGATTTTTTGGGCTTTTTGCAGAATCGCTTCAGCCTCTGAGTACTTAGCTTGCCCCATTAATGCTGAAGCCAGATTGTTCAGATATTCAAAACTTTGCCCAGCCAATTCAACCGCGCGCCGCATCGCAACTTCGGCTTTTGGAAAGCTTTGTTTTTGGATTAGGGCGGTTCCCAGCAGGTAATGCAAATGCGGATGATCGGGAATAACCTTGACCGCCTTTTGATAGGTGGCAATGGCTTCATCCAACTTACCCTCCTGATGGTCTGTAATCGCCTGTGCCAACAGGCCTTGCCACAGGGGTGGGATGCTAGAGGCTGGCGCAGAAGTCAGCTTAGCATCCGTATTTGTGGATTGAGTCATGGCAATGGCTTTCATCAGAATGTTGCGTATCGCGCGCGTTAATCAAATCTTTAACACTTTGCGATAGTTTGAAATTGTCGGCAAGAGGCCGGCTTAACAACTCTATGTAGGAGAAACAACAATGGTTAGTGTTATCTATAACCAAGCGGCGGCGATTGCCAACCGTACCCTTCAAAACACCAGCGATATGGCTACCGGCAGTTTGGAAAAACTGTCATCGGGTAAGCGCGTAGTGCATGCTAAGGATGATGCAGCCAGCATGGCGATTGGATCCAGAATGCAATTGGCATCCAAAGCCCTTAAAGCCCTGTCGCAAAATGTGACCCAGGGTTTGTCGGTGACATCGATTGCTGAAGGCGGGATTACCCGGGTGCAGGAGATGTTGGGGCGGATGCAAGAGCTGGCCGCGCAGGCAGGGTCAGACAACTTGGGCGCTACCGAACGGGGCTTTTTGAACTCTGAATTTCAGGCGATGAAGGCTGAGATTACCCGCACCACCGCCAGCACCCGATTTAACGGCAACACCCTGATTAATGGGAATCAGAGCATTGGTATTGGGAATAACGGTTCCGTATTTAGTGGTGCCAATGCTGTAGCCAATG
>JBILMH010000018.1:0-29215 GCA_044375625.1 Alphaproteobacteria bacterium | reverse complement strand
CGCGTTAAAGGAATGACCCGACAGCATGTGAACCTCGTCCACAATGTAAATGCGATAGCGGGCGGCAACGGGTTGATAGGCCACCCCATCGAAGATTTTGCGAATTTCCTCAACCTTTGTATGGCTGGCCGCGTCAATTTCCTGCACATCCAAGTGGCGATCTTCGCTGATGTTGACGCAGTGTTCGCACACGCCGCAGGGGTCGATGGTGGGCGTACCCATACCATCCGCCCCAACGCAGTTTAAGGCCTTGGCAATCAGCCTGGCGGTGGTGGTTTTGCCGACACCACGCACCCCCGTCAGCATAATGGCATGCGGCAGGCGGTTAAGGGCAATGGCGTTGGCCAAAGTTTGCACCATCACCTCTTGGCCAATTAAAGTCGAAAAAGTTTTGGGACGATAGGTGCGGGCTAAAACCCTGTAACCGGTTGCGGCAACCATTTCAAACCTTTCTTGCCTTAAGGCATCACCGCTGGCGGCGATGTTGGCAATACGGTGGCGGGGGCAGCGGGTTGTGCAGACTCAGGCGGCTGCGCCTCAGGTTTTTGCATCAGCTCTGGCTGCGGCTGTGATTGCGGTTGTGATTTTGGTTCCGACTGCAACTCCTGCATCGTTTGCGCGGACGCCGCCAAACTGGCCATCGAAAAGTTCAGCGATACATTGGTAAGGGTTTGTGTCGTCCAGATAATATGGGTTAATGCAACCACCACAAAGACTTCTGCCATTGTCTTAATGTTAAACTTTATGATGTTGTACAGATCAGAGCTATAGCGGATGGTTCGTCCCGCCAAATGATCCAACCAATCAGCCAGATGGGTGCTGTCCTGGTAATAATCCGCGCTGCCCGCCGCCTGACCACTGGGCAACAATTTGGCCAACCCCTGCTGCGGGGGGGCGCCCGCCGCAAATACTTCGGAGGCCTGCTGCAACCGATCCGCCATCAGGGGGTGGGCGGTTGGTTGCAACGCCGATACGGCCTGCGCCAACGGCACGCCTTTTCGCACCAGCTGCGCCAGGCTGAACAACGTGTCACCCGCCAAAAAGCGGTACAGCAGGCTGCGCGTTACCAGAAATGGCGATAACCAGCGACCCAAGCGCGTTTTGAAGTACAGGGCAAAGCCAATCAGATACAAAATTATGGCAACTGCACCCAAAATCGCAATGTTCACCAACAGGTTGTTCAGCCAAATCAGATGCTTTAACGCCTCAAGCCGTTCTGGCGAGGCAAAACGACTCCACACACTGGTTTCATCAACCAAAGGAAAAATTTTGTCGCCATAGGCGTATAAGGTGAAGCCAACAAAGACAAAAGCCACCCAGTGAAACCAGAAATTGGGGGTGGAGAAATGCCAGAACTTGGCGGTGCGCTCTAAGCGGTTAATTAATATGTCCAAACGGTCATACAGAGACAAGTTTCCCAATGTGTTAGCCAACCACTCCAAATCACGCTTTTGAAGAATTTGGGTATAGCGCAGGGCGTCTTGAAAGCTTTTGCCAGCGGCCAGAGCGCTGAGCACATGTTGGAAAATGGGGCGGCTGAAATAATCCGAATTGCTGGTAATCACCGCCTCCAAAGCTTTTTCACCGCTTAGCCCACATTTCAGGTGAAAGGCAAATTCTTTAATAAAGGTCAGGCGATAGGACAGCGTTAGATATTCCCGCCGCCACCAGGGTAAGGCCTTTAATAGATTGCTGGGCGCATTATTGGGCAAGGGGGAAAGACTGATGGTCACGACGTAACTCCTGATCCTAAAATTGGGAATGTTGAATGCACAAACCGCGTTGTTGCCAATCCTTTTGGGGGGATTATCAAAAAAACAGCCTTGGTGGAGGTTGGACATGACGACCCAACCCTTAATGGTTACGGCTGCTGTCTTTCGACCCTGACCGGGTTACCCACAGGATTGCCCGCCAGCCAACCTCCATTCACTACTATGCAGATGCTTTTGACAAACAGCAAGGGTTGGCAAGATCATGGTAAAAGTTCTTTGCATTTGCGGCGAATGCTGCTAGGTCATAAAGCATGACGATTACCTTACACCACGATGACCTGCCCGCCGAAATTTTGGCGCAATGGGAACAGCTGCCCAGCATTGCCGTTGATACCGAAACCATGGGGTTGCAGATTGGTCGCGACCGACTGTGTCTGATTCAACTGTGCTCTCCCACTGGTGAGGTGCATTTGGTACAGTTTCGCAGCGGTTATGATGCCCCCAATCTTAAGGCGCTGTTGGCCAATCCCAACATTACCAAACTGTTTCACTTTGCCCGCTTTGATTTGGCCAGCATCCAACGCTATTTAGGCGTGGTGGCTACGCCGGTTTTTTGCACCAAAATCGCCTCTCGGCTGGTGCGCACCTATACCGACAAACATGGGTTGAAGGAGTTGGTGCGGGAACAATTAGGGGTGGAGCTATCGAAACAGCAGCAGTCCTCTGACTGGGGTGCGGCGCAGTTGTCGCCAGAGCAGTTGACCTATGCCGCCTCCGACGTGTTGCACCTGCACGGTCTGCGCGACCGCCTGCAGGCCATGTTGGTTCGGGAAAATCGGATGGCTATTGCCGAGGCCTGCTTCAACTTTTTGGCCAGCCGGGTAGAATTGGATTTACAAGGCTGGTCAGAGCAGGATATATTCGCGCATTAGTTTTGCTCGATTTTTATTTGTTTTTTGATTTAAGTTTCTCCTTACCCCGTTTTAGCGGATCGCTTAATGACCTCTGCTGTTGCCATGCTTGAACCCGTCAACACCAATGCCAAACAAACCGCTGATGCGGCCAAGACTATCGGCCAGATTATTCGGCGCGTTGTCGCGTTAGAGGCTAATGGGGTGGCCAGCCTGGCACAGATTCCTGATGACCAACTGGCCAAAGCCATCGATGTCCTGTTAGCCATTAAAGGCAAATTGGTGGTTTCTGGCATGGGCAAATCTGGCCATATTGCCCGTAAGATTGCCGCCACCCTATCCTCCACCGGCACACCAGCCTTTTTTGTCCACCCTGCGGAGGCCAGCCATGGCGACCTGGGGATGCTGACCGCCGATGATGGCCTGCTGTTGCTTTCCAGCTCGGGCAACACCGCCGAGCTTTCCAGCATGATTACCTATGCCAAGCGCTTTGCCATCCCGCTGATTGCGATGACCCAATCGGCCGACAGCATGTTGGCCACCTCCTCCGACCATCTGCTGCTTATTCCAAAATTGACTGAAGCGTGCAGCCTGGGGATGGCGCCCACCACCTCCACCACCGTGATGTTGGCGTTGGGCGATGCGTTGGCGGTTGCCCTGCACGAACTTAAGGGGTTTTCCCGCGCCGATTTCAAAACCTTTCACCCCAGCGGCGCTTTGGGCAACACCCTGTTATTTGTCCGCGATATTTTGCGCCATGGTGAGGATTTGCCGATGGCCAAGCCTAGCACCACAGTGGCTGAGGCCGCCGACATTATGGGGCGTGCCGTTGGTCGCATCGGTGGGGTTTGCGTGGTCGATGATCAGCAGAAGTTGGTGGGCGTTTTTACCGATGGGGTGCTGCGCCGCAATTTTGGCCGCGAAAACTTGGCCACCATGACCCTGCAGGAATTGATGACGCAGGATCCCCTTCGCACGACCCCCAACGCCTTGGTGGCTGAGGTGGTTGGCTTGCTGAACCAACGTAAGGTCAATTTTTTGCCAGTGGTCGATGAGGATAATCGCCTGGTTGGCGCGGTTCATATTCACGATTGTTTGCAGGCCTTTGGCTAAGGCTTAAGGCCATTTCATCTGATGATTCATGCCGCTGGCCAAAATGGGGGCAAGGGGCTATGATTGATGCAGTTGTCTAACACCTTTCGAATCGGGTTGATTGTTGATGCCATTGCTGGCTTCCACCACACGGACTGATGTATCGTCACGGCATGCTGCGTCAACAAAGGCGGCGGTTGCCGCTGATGCAGCAAGCCATATGGCCAATGCCACCCCCCATCATTCGGATAATTCAGGCGAACCAGGCAACAGAATCTCCGCCAACAGCAATGACTATGACTTTTGGTCGGTGGCGGCCATGCCGTGGCAGCGCATAAGATCCCTGCACAGCCGCTATCATCGCAATAAGGTCAAATGGGCGTTGCAGGCAGTGGCGATTACCCTGGCGCTGATTCTGGTCATCTGGCCGCAACTGACCTACTCCAGCGCTACCGATGGGCAGCTGCAGGGGGTAGATCCCCGCGTTGATCGTATGCGTGAAGCCAAATTGCGCGGCATTGACCGCAGTGGTCGGCATTTTACCATTGCGGCGGCTGAGGTGCAAAAGCTGGACAGCGTTGGGCAACGCCTGGGGCTCAGCAATATCCAATCCGAATTGCGCCTGGCCAACAACGGTCGGATGCAGCTGATTGCCAGCCAGGGGGATGTTAACCAGGCAACCAGCCAACTGAATCTGAACAATGGGGTTGAAATTACCCGCCAGGATGGCTTTCGGATGGATCTGGGCGATCTGCGCTATAACTGGTTGAATGGAGAGGGTATTAGCCAACAACCTGTATCGGGTAAGGGGCCCAATCACCAATTGCAGGCCGAAGGGCTGAAAATCGAACAGCATGGCAACAAACTGACCTTTTTGGGTCACACCATCCTGCATCTTTAGGTTTTGGTCTGCGATGCGGGGAACATATTTGGGATGGATGCTGGTATTAGGCAGTTTGGTCACATGGCTGGCCAGCCCCGCGTTGGCTGAGCCTCCCTCGCCGCCAGCCAATCAATCTGCCGCCCCACAACCTGCGGCCACCACCGCTACCACCGCTACCGCCAGTACGCCCCTGCCCGCCGATCAGGGCATCAGTGTTGAGGCCAGCAATGGCATCACCTGGGATCAGGTTAAGCATATTTACAGCGCTGAGGGGGGCGTGCTGGTACGCACTCAGGGGCAAACCCTGTCCGCGGATCGCATTGTTGCCCATTATGATCCCAAAAAATCCGATCAAATTGGGCTGTTGGAAGCCTTTGGCAATGTTCAGCTGCAACGCGGCGATCAAAAGGCGATGGGCAACCAGGGATCTTTTCAGCTGCAGGAGGGGACGGGGCGTCTTAGCGGTGGCGGGTTGCGGGTTGAGCAGGGGGAAATTTTGATTACCGCCCAGGAATCGTTGAACTTTGATCAAAAGCAAAATAAGGCGGTCGCGGTTGGTGGGGTGGTGATGACCCGCGGTGCCAGCCGCCTGATGAGTGACAAGGTGGAGATGTTTTTGCGCAAACAGACCAGCATGGATACGGCCAAAGCCCCCAATGTCGCCGTGGCCAGCAGCCAGGCGCCTGATAAAGCTTCTGAGGCGCTTGCGAAGTCCAACTCACCCGTTGTGCCTGGGGAGGATAGTGGGCTAGAGAAACTGATTGCTACCGGCAATGTGGCCATCCTGACCGCTATCGATGTCGCCCGCGGCAGTCGCGCCGTTTATGATCCCGTTAAGCAAGTGGCCATTTTGGAAGGGAAAGTCAGCCTGACCCGTGACAAAACCCAGCTTAGCGGGGCGCGGGCGGAGGTTGACATGAAAAATGGTATCAGCAAGCTGTTGCCTGGCACAGGGGGGCGGGTTTTTGGCATTTTGGGTGGAGGCACGATAGCGCCCACCAAACCCACCAGCAATTCATCATCAGGCAAGCCATGACCCAACTGCTTAACGACACAATCCCCCTCTTCGCTGACGCGCAAGCCCCTGCGGCCAGGCCAAGCCCCCTGGCCAATCCCAATCTGCATCGCGGGTTGGTGGCGCGCGGGCTGAAAAAATCCTATGGCAAGCGCGAAATTTTGCACGGCATTGATCTTCAGGTTACGCCTGGCGAAATTGTCGGGCTGATGGGCCCCAATGGCGCGGGCAAAACCACCTGTTTTTACATGCTGGTTGGCCTGGTTAAGGCCGATAAGGGCGAAATCCTCCTGAATGGCCAGGATATTCGCAATTGGCCGATTTATCGCCGCGCCCAACTGGGTTTGGGCTATTTGCCCCAGGAGCCATCAATTTTTCGCGGCCTTAGCGTTGCCAACAACCTGCGTGCGGTGTTGGAGGTGGTGGAACCTGACCACGCCGTGCGCGAAGCCGCCCTGTTACAACTGCTGGAAGAATTTGGCATTAAGCATCTGATGGATTCGCCATCGGTTGCCCTGTCGGGGGGGGAAAGACGCCGCCTGGAAATTGCCCGCTGCATCGCCTGTCGCCCCAGCATTGTTTTGTTGGACGAGCCCTTTGCGGGGATTGACCCGATAGCCTTGGCCGATTTGCGCGGGTTGATTCATCATCTGAAAAACCGTGGCATCGGGGTGATTATCACCGATCACAATGTGCGTGAGGCGTTGGATCTGGTTGATCGTGCCTATATCATCAACGATGGTTTGGTGTTGAAACACGGCACGCCCGCGGAAATTATTGCCGATGAGGCGGTACGCAAAGTTTATTTGGGCGAAACTTTTGCGCTGTAATTCTGGAGAATCCTTTTGCCAACAGCCTTGATTCTTGCGGCTTTGGCTTGCGGCAACAGACCATTTTGTCACAACTGCTAACAAAAAGTTTATTGCCTTAAAATAGTCATTTGGGCACATCATAGTTTTATGATGAGACAAACCGAAACCACCGCCAATCTTTCCACGACCTTTCGCCCCATGCGTTCGGCGTCGGCGCCGCACCTGGCAAAGGATTTGGCTGGCACATCGCCCGCCCCTGTTGTGCTGCCTGTTGGCAACGCTGCCCCTTCTGCGACTACCAAGGCGGCGGCAAAGGCCATGATGCAGGGAACGGTTGCCCGCACCGTCAACTGCCGCGGGGTATCCCTGCATGGCGGCGTTTCAACCAACCTAACCATTATGCCGGCTGAGGCGGGCAGTGGTATTCGTTTCCGTCGCAGCGATTTGCCCGCGCAACCCTTTACGGTAGCGGATTGGCGCGTGGTATCCCCTACCCCACTTTGCACCACGCTGGTCATGCCTGATGCCAACAAAATTGCAACGATTGAGCATTTGATGGCGGCCTTTTGGGCGGCGGGGATTGATAACGCCGAAGTGCTGGTGGATGGCCCCGAACTGCCCATTTTGGATGGCAGCTCTGCCCCCTATCTGCAATTGTTGGATGATGCGGGTCGTGCCAGCCAAAACAGCTCCAGGCGTCTTCTAAAGGTGTTGCAACCCGTGCGGGTGCAGGATGGCGATCGTTGGGTAGAGTTGTTGCCCTTTGATGGCTTTGCCATTGATTTGGAAATCGTTTTTGCCAACCCGGTCATTGGGCGGCAGCATTATTATTTCGATGGCAGTGTTGGGCAATTTACCGATGCTCTATCCGCCGCCCGCACCTTTGGCTTTCTTAGCGATGTTGAGGCGTTGCGGCAACAGGGGTTGGTGCGGGGGGCATCCACCGACAATTCGGTGGTGGTGGGGCCCGATTCCATCCTGAATCCCAACGGCCTAAGATTTGATGATGAATTTGTCCGTCACAAGGTGTTGGATTGCGTTGGCGATCTGATGATGGCGGGCGCACGGATGCAGGCACAGGTGCGTGCGTATAAATCTGGCCACGCCATGAACTATCTGGCGGTGCGTCAGCTGTTCAACACCCCAGGCGCTTGGGCATGGGTTGATGCGGCCAGTTGATGAACGCCGTGGCAACGCCGCTTAGCCATTGGCCATCTTTCCTGATATTTTTCCTTAAACGGTTATAGTTGTTCCAATTTAGAAATATACAGCCTGCGAAAATGTTACGAAGTCGAGAAACGGAGCGGAGTGTACATAGACGTACATGAGCACCGTATCGCAGAGATCGTGACATTTGCAGCACTGTAGATTTTTAAAGGGGAATGACTATATGGCCACCGCCGCCAGCGTTTGTCGCTGTTGCTCAACCGTTGCATTGCACAGCAGCACGGCGTCGCAGCCCGCCTGCAAAGCCTGATTCGATAGGGTACCGTAATCGCCCTTTAGCGCCCCCATCTGCACATCATCCGACAGCAGCAGGCCGTGAAAGCCCAAACTGCCCCGCACAATCTGCCGCACCACGGTAGGCGACAGGGTGGCGGGCAAGTTGGAATCCAGCGCGTTCAGCACCACATGGGCAGTCATCGCCCAAATCTTGTCGCCAAAATGGGCGCTTAATGCCTTAAAGGGCACAAAATCGGTTTTCTCCAGCTCCGCCAGGCTGGCCTTAATCACGGGCAGATCCAGATGACTATCAACATTGGCGCGCCCATGACCAGGCAAATGTTTGATAATCGGGGTTATCCCCCCCGCCAACAGCGATTCGGCATAGGCCGTTCCTAGCAGGGTTACCACCTCAGGATTCTGGCTAAAGGCGCGATCACCGATAATCGGATCGGCTCCATCAATCGGCACATCCAACAGCGGGGCACAATTGACCGAAATCCCCAGATCTTGCAACATGGCGGCTTGCTGGCTGGCCAAGGCTTTCACCGCCGCAATCGCCCCATCAACATCGCCCGATGCGCAACGCACACCAAAGCTGGCCATCGCGGGCTGATCTGGCCAATGCGGGGGGGTCAGACGGCGAACCCGACCGCCCTCCTGATCTATCAGAATGGGCGCATCGGCGCGCCCAACCGATTGGCGCAAATCATGGCACAGCTGTTTGACCTGGGCGGGGTTATCGCAATGGCGGGCAAACAGAATAAAGCCCCAGGGCTGTTCCTGGCCATACAGCCGCGCCTCCTCCATCGTCAACGATGCGCCACTGCTGGGCCCCACAATAATCGGCTTTACGCCAGAGGGAATGATGGGGGCGGCGGTGGTCAGGCTATCCCGCACCCTGCCCTACTCCTTAACGCCAGACAAATCGACCACGTTGCAAGCTTGCTTGCTGGTTTTCAGCGATTGGCAGACTTGGTTGGCGGTAGCGCGGTCAGGGATTGGCCCCGCCAGCACGCGATAGCGATAGGCACCCGCCGGCTTATCCAATGGCCGCACATCCAGCGCATATTCACGCAGGTTCATAAATTTACCCTGTAGCCTCTGCCATTCGGCCTGAGCATCCTCCTGGCTACGCACCGCGGCCAGCTGAAGGCGCAGGGGTTGCCGCACCACGGCCTTACTGTCGGGTAAAACCAATGAAGAGCTGGCCTTGCTGGCGGTTTCCTTAGCCTTGGGGTCAGGTTTTGCTTTGGTGAGTTTATCTTGGGGCTTTTCCTGAGCCACGGTGCCGTTTGGATTGGCGGTTTTGGCAGGAGCAGCAGCAGAGGGTGTTTCCACCTTGGCCGCTGTGTTGGTGACAGAATTTCCAACGGCTGGTGCGCTTGCAGCAGCTGTATCGTGCGCCGCAGCGGTCACAGCGGCAACCGCCGCCGTTGCAGCTGCCGTTGCAGTTGCCTTCACGTCGCTCTTAACAGCATTTACAGCATTTACAGCATTTTGGGCATCACTTTTTGCGTCACCCGCACCATCGCCCTGCCCGACTTCTTTAGCTGGCGCAGCGGCAGGCTGTTGGATTTGTTCGGCCACCTTGACGGGCGCCTCGACGGGCGATGCAACCGTGGCTTCAGCCTCTGGCTTGCGCCCCAACAATTCTTGATAGATCAGGGCATCTTGGTTAGGAACCTCCATCCCGCCAGGATCGCTGGGCTTTTCCCGAACGGGGCTGGATTCGGCCGCAATCAATGGTAAGGCCGATGGATCCACCGCCGTGGCGTTGCCGCCTAACAGCTGATAGCCGCCATAGCCAAGTCCCAGAAGAGCCAACATCATGATCAATCCATAACGCAGGGGGCGCCGCGATGAACCCGCACCCGCATCACCATTGTCCGAATATCCATGATCCGATTCCCCATAAGGCATCCGATTGGCAGCACGCATTGTTGACCCCTCATCGATTGCAGAAAATTGATTGGCCGCTCTATCCCGATTGGCCGCCTGTTCCCCCTTTGCAACAAAGTGTTGAGCCTGTACTCTTTGAGCCTCGGCTGCCTCAACCAACTGTGGAGGGATTTTGCCAACATAGGCGCCGCCGCCACCGTTGCGGTAGTTCGGATCCAAATGCAGCTCTATGGAATGGCGGGGGGGATTGGTGGTATTCGCGCCCGCAGACGGCCTGTTGACGGCTTCCCCAGGGGAATTATCCGAAGAGGAATTATCCAAAGGGGAATTGTCCAAAGCCAAGGTGGGATCGCGCAGAAAAGGTAGTTGGGTCATGGGGGCAGTCTAACGGGTACAATCTAACTCCGCAATTCCTCAACAGGAACCACGCCCAAAATGGCCAGGCCAGAGGCCAACACGTTGCGCACCCCCTGCACCAACGCCAATCTGGCCAGGGTTAGCGCGGGGTCATTCGGCTGAATAAAGCGCAGCAGGGTCTCCTCCCGCCCCTCATTCCACAGCGCGTGCAGGGCGCCCGCCACCTCATATAGGTAATAGGGGATGCGGTGGGGTTCCCGCTCCACCGCCGCCGCCATCAGCAATCTTGGCCATTGGGTCAGTAGGCGAATCAGCGCCAGCACGCTATCCTCCGTCAACAGGCTAAGGTCGGCCGTCGCCAAATCGGGCTGCGCCAACTGCGGCAAGGCCTCCGCCGCCTGCCGAAAGACGGAGCAGCAGCGGGCGTGAGCGTATTGCACATAGAAAACCGGGTTTTCACGGCTTTGTTCGCGCACCGCCGCCAGGTCGAAATCCATCGGCATGTTGTGTTTGCGCCACAGCATCATGAAACGCAGGGAATCGCGCCCCACCTCCTCAATCACTTCGGCCACGGTGATAAAGGTGCCGCCGCGCTTTGACATTTTTTTCAGCGCGCCATTCTCCAGGAATTTGACCAGCGCGGTCAGCGGCGCCTCCAACCGCACTTTTCCGTTCGACAGTGCCGCCGCCGCCGCCTCAAACCGCGCAACATAGCCCGCATGATCAACGCCCAACGGCACAATCAGTGCGTCAAACCCCCGTTCAATCTTCTGCCAAGTGTTGGGCAAATCGCCCGCGATATAGGTCCAGTCGCCATTGCTGCGCTTCAGGGGGCGATCCTGATCATCGCCATAGCGGGTGGATCGCATCAACACCAATTCGCCAGGCACCCAATCGGGGGAGGCTTTTTTGCTTTTGGGCGGGGGCAACGTGCCGCGATAGATCAAGTCCGCCTGTTCCAACACCTGATAGGGCTTATCAATCCCGCCCTTTTCGTACAACCCCGCTTCGGAGGTGAAGATATCATGCACCACGCCCAGGCTGGCCAAATCAGCCTTAATCAGCGTCAACATCTGCGCCACCGCAAAGGGGCGAACGATGGCCAACATCTGATCCTCTGGCATGGTTAACAAATCGCGCCCATATTGATCGGCCAATGCCTGGCCAACAGGTATCAGATAGTCGCCTGGGTATAAGCCTTCGGGGATTGCCCCAATATCCTCTCCCAACGCCTCGCGGTAGCGCAAAAAGCTGGATCGCGCCAGTACAGTCACCTGATTGCCAGCATCGTTGACATAATACTCACGGCACACCTGATTGCCCGCCGCGATCAGCAGGTTGGCCAGCACGTCACCGAATATCGCCCCCCGCAAATGCCCAACATGCATGGGCCCCGTTGGGTTGACCGACACGAATTCCAGGTTGATTTTCTCGCCCTGCCCCGCTTGCTGACCCCCATCCTGCAATGACGGCACATAGCCATAGCGATTCCCCGCACTCAGAATTTTGCCAAGTTGCCTGTGCCAAAAATCGGGACGGAAGCGAAAGTTGATAAAGCCGGGCCCGGCCACCTCAACCGCCGCCACACCGTCAATTTGTTGCAGGGTGGGCAGCAATAGGTCGGCAACAGCTCGCGGCGCCTTGCCCAACGGCTTGGCCAGCACCATCGCGGCGTTGGTGGCCACCTCCCCATGCGACTGTTCGCGCGGCGGCTCTGTGTTAATGCCATCAAAGCGCAACTCGGGGGGCAGCTGGCCAGCGGCCTGCAACCCCTTAAGCGCCGTGATAATCTGTTGATGCATCAGGCCGAAAAGATTGTCGGCGGAGGTGTTTGTCGGTACGGCGGCGGCAGAGGCAGGGGATATCATGGCGTCAACTGTTCTTAAATTCGAGTCAGAAAACGATGATTCTAATGGGTTTCCAACCATTCTTGCAAGGCACGATCCATTTTTGTTTGCCACCCTGCCCCCATCGCCCGAAAACCATCCACCACCCCACGAGAAAGCCTGATGGTAACTTGTTTTTTGGTAATTTTGGCTTTGGGACGCCCCCCCCTGTTTTTCAGGCCAAAGGCTGCCAGATCTGGCAACACCTCCGCCATCGGCCGCATTGCCGTCAATTCTGCCTCGGTTAAGACAGCATTATCGGCATCATGTACTGTATTACGCTCTACCATAACGTTTTCTTTCTCTAAGATTGGCCTTTCGCAGACTTATGATACGAATCGCATCATCTCGCTTAGCAAAAACCACCACATAAACCCGCTGTTTCAACAGGCCAAGGGCAACAAAGCGATCCTCACCATAGTCATGCCGACGATCTGGCATAACCAAGGCATCGGCAAAGTCAAAACAATCAACAGCCGCTAAAGAAATACCGTGCTTCTCAAGATTGGCCGCATCTTTAGCCGCATCAAATGTAATCTTCATTAGTTATTGTAACAACAAAAACCTGTGCAGTCAAATATGGCGGGGGGGGGCGCGATGTCGCCACCTCTCCGTTGTCATCCTCCGCAAAGGCGGGGGATCCAGGGGCAGGAGCAAGAATGGGCGCACCTTTCACCCCACCCCCCACCGGATCGCTGGCGCGCTCCGACTCCCCCGCGGGGGTGGAGTGTTTTCCCCCTCCGGATTTTATGTAAGGGGGCGCAGGTATGCCCCCTCCCCTGGCGGGAGGGGGTTGGGGGCGCGGGTAAAAAAGAGTGGGGGGAAAGGAAAAAGGGGAGGTGTGGGTGTCGATAGAAATTGGCTGGCTGCACCCGCATCACAATGTCGTCCTACCCTTTATGGGTAGGATCTATGCTACGGTGACGCTTGTGTAGCGGCTAGGATTTGAGATCCTACCCACAGGGGGTAGGATGACAACGGAGTGGTGGAGATAACGGAGCTAGGATGACGACGGGGTGGTGGTAATGGCGGAGCAACATCAAAAATCGTCGCTCCCGCGATGGCGGGAGCCCAGCAACCGTCATCACAGACCCTGGCCGTACCGCCGCATGGATCCCCCGCTTGCGCGGAGGATGACAGCGGAGAGGCGAGGATGGGCTTTGTTATCTGCTTCCCATGCCTGCTTGCATAGACTTAAAAACAACATCCAAATCAAAACTTGGCGCTGGCGGTGCCTGCACGCTACCCAAATTTACATCCTGAGTGAACTGTATCCCTGTTGTCCCACCACTGGCATTGCCTGGGGTTTGTAGTTCAGCCTGCTGTGCCCCCTGAACAGGTGCTGGAGCTGGAGCAGCAGCGGCAGGCGTCTGGGCTTGATCCTGACCTTGCGGCGGCTGACCCGCTTGCTGACGCCCTGCTGGCTCCTGCTGTTGTTGTTGTTGTTGCGGCGTGGCGGCTGGCTGGCCTTGTTGCTTTCCACCCTTAAAGAAATTCATTAAGGCTTCAGCTGCTTTAATGGCCATATAAGCCATTGCGACAGCGGGGGCTGCTGCCAGCACCAGGGGGGCGGCGGCGGCGAACCCCACTGCCATTGTGGTACCTATCGCCGAAAGTGCAGCTCCCGTAGCAAATTTATCTGCAACACTGCCCTTACCCGCAACAGGTGCAGTCGTTTGGCGGTTGTATCCGCTTTGTTGTTGATCGGTAGCAGCTGTTTGGGTGCGCGATAGAGAGGCGGGAACTTTGGTTTCCCCCATGCTGCCCTGTTGGCCAAAGGTTTGCTGGTATCCCTTGGCGAATGCTCCAGCGGCCTTTCCCACATTTTCGAATGTTCCCTTGACCATGTAGCTAAAGGCTTGACTAGCGCCCTGCACAACCGCACCAACCCTTCCCCCAACGCCGTTTGCATTGCCTTGTTCTGGCGCGGGTGTTGCAGCGGGAGCGGAGGATTGTGTCGGTTGTTGGGCTGGAGTGGTGGTTACGCTAATTTGGGGAGTAGCTGGTTGTGATACGGGTGCAGCACCACCTCTTCCCCCAGAACGAGAAAAACCTACGATATTGTTAGCATCGCCAGTCGTTATTACAGAATATTCACCTATACTGCCAGAATTTACACTTCTATTGTTTCTTCCATCAGAAATCCATGGTTGGCTTGGTTGTCCAGCGCTATTAATAACAGTATTGCCAACACCTATAGCGACACCCTCTAACACTCCGCCCTGATTATTAATTTGGGTAAGCACAGCAGTTCCATTTGTAACAACCATCATTTCCTCCTTCAGCGGGAATTTTTCTCTTACCCTTATCCTAGGCCAGGGTGTGTTACGGTTTGATGAGGATTTGCTTAAAATGCTAGATTTTTTTTGGATGGGTCTGGGGCTGGCAATGATCTGTTTGGCCGCTTTGCCCAACAGCTGGCCAACGGCAATCTTAGCCTGGTACCCTTCTCCCGCTCTTTTTTACCCCCTCCCGCTCTTTTTTACCCCCTCCCCCAACCCCCTCCCGCAGGTGGAGGGGGGAACACACACTCCACCCCTGGCGGGGGAGTCGGAGCGCGCCAGCGATCCGGTGGGGGGGGGTGTTGCCGCAATTCTTTCCGCCCCCTTGCATGACGCTGTTCTGTTCTTTAGAATCGCCCCATGCAACACGTCATCATACCCCCCGCCTATATTGACTTAGCCAACCGGTTGGCCGATGCCGCGGGGCAGGTGATTCGCCCCTATTTCCGCACCAATGCCGCCAATGAGGTTAAGGCGGACAAATCCCCCGTCACCATCGCCGACAAAAAAGCTGAGGAGGTGATGCGCGGCCTGATCCTGGCCGCCGATCCCGCCTTTGGAATAGTGGGTGAGGAGTATGGCACAGAAAATTCAGGGGCAGACTGGCAATGGATTTTGGATCCGATCGACGGCACCAAGGCCTTTATGGTGGGCAAGCCAATGTTCGGCACCCTAATCGGCCTGGCCTATCAGGGGCAATTCGTGCTGGGGATTATTGACCAGCCGATCAACAATGAACGTTGGTTGGGCATCGATGGCCAGCCCACCAGCTTTAACGGCCAAGCCGTCCGCACCAGCGATAAAACCGCGCTGGATCAAGCAATCTTGTCCACCACGGGCATTTTTTATTATGATCCTCCTCGTCGCCAACGGTTTACTAACCTGCATGAACAATGCCGCATGACCAGTTTTGGCGGCAATTGCTATGCCTATGGCCTGTTAGCCAATGGTAGTATTGATATCGTTTCCGAGGGACCAAGCCAGCTTTATGACTATGCGGCCCTGGTGCCCGTTGTGCGCGGTGCGGGTGGGGTTATTACCGATTGGCAGGGGCAGGAATTGACGATTTCTTCGGGCAGGACGCCCGTTTTGGCCGCCGCCAACGCCGATCTGCACCAACGGGCGCTGGCGGTGTTGCAGGATACCAGCGCTGATGCAGCCGCCAATATCAGCCCCAATGCAATCGCCAATGCCTAGCAGCTGGCGGCTGGCTGGCCTAACCCTGCTGCTGATCTTAGCAGCGGCACCCCCTACCCCCGCCACCGCCATGCCCCAACATGGCCTGGCGCTTTACGGCCAACCGAAATATCCCGCCGATTTCCAGCATTTTGACTATGTGAACCCCAATGCGCCAAAGGGGGGTGAGGTGCGGATGACCGCCCTGGGCAATTTTGACTCACTCAACGCCTATTTGCTTAAGGGGCAGGCCGCCGATGGGTTGGGGCTGACCACCGACAGCCTGATGACCGCCTCAGCCGATGAACCGTTCAGCCAATATGGCCTGCTGGCCGAAAGCGTGGAGGTGGCCAGCGATCGCCGCAGCGTTACCTTTACCCTACGCCCCCAAGCAACCTTTCATGATGGCAGCGCGGTCACGGCCGAGGATGTGGTGTTCACCTTTGAGACCCTAAAGACTAAGGGGCACCCCAGCTTTCGGGTGTATTATAAGGATGTGGCGGGGGTGGTGGCGTTGGATAAGCGGGTGGTGCGTTTTGACCTGACCAACCCGCAAAACCGCGAACTGCCGCTGATTGTTGGCCAGATGCCGGTGCTGTCGAAGGCCTATTACCAACAAAACAAGTTCGACCAAACCACCCTGACCCCGCCGCTGGGCAACGGCCCCTATCGCGTCTTAAGCGTGGATCCAGGGCGCAGCATGGTGTATGAGCGCGTGCCCAATTATTGGGGAGCCAACCTGGCCGTCAATCGTGGCCGCTACAATTTCGATCGGGTGCGCTTTGACTACTACCGCGATTCCACCGCGGAGTTTCAGGCGTTTAAGGCGGGGCAAAGCGATTTTCGCCAGGAAAATATGGCCAAGCAGTGGGCAACCGCCTACAACTTTCCCGCGGTGCAGGATGGGCGGGTGATTAAGGCGGAAATTTCTCACCAGCTGCCGCAAGGGATGCAGGCCTTTGCCTTTAACATCCGCCGCCCGCTGTTTCAGGATGCACGGGTGCGCCAAGCCCTGGGGCTGATGTTCGATTTCGAATGGGCGAATCAACAGCTGTTTTACGGCGCCTATACCCGATCCAGCAGTTATTTCAGCAATTCTACCCTGGCGGCCAGCGGCCTTCCCCAGGGGAAGGAGCTGGCCTTGCTGAACCGTTGGCATGACCAACTGCCCCCCGCCCTGTTCAATCAGCCCTTTCGCCTGCCCCACTATGATGGCAGCGGTTTTAACCGCGATGCCATCCGCCAAGCCCTGCAATTGTTGGAACAGGCTGGCTGGGTGGTACGGGATGGTCAGCTGCAACAGGTCAACACGGGGCAACCCTTTCGCTTTGAAATCCTGCTATCCAACCCTGCGTTTGAACGGGTCAGCGAGCCCTTTTCCAACAACCTGCGCAAAATCGGGGTACAGGCCAGCATTCGCACGGTGGATAGCGCGCAATATCAAAATCGGATGCAACATTTCGACTTTGACATGACGGTTGAGGGATGGGGACAATCCCTTAGCCCCGGCAATGAACAACGCAATTATTGGAGCAGCGCCGCCGCCGATCAGCCTGGCAGCCGCAACAGCATTGGCATCAAAAGCCCCGTGGTCGATGCACTGGTTGACGAGATTATTAAGGCCAACAGTTTAGAGGATCTGACCACCGCCGCCCGCGCCCTGGATCGCGTGCTGCTGTGGGGCTATTACGTCGTGCCCAACTGGCACCTGCCCGCCTTTCGCGTCGCCTATTGGAACAAATTTGACCGCCCCGCCATCAGCCCAACCTATGGCCTGGGCTTTCCCGACACCTGGTGGGCGAAGTAGGCTTAACAGCTATTTAACGACTCTGGCCAAGAGCTTGTTATTCGCTCAGCTGGCCAGAGGCCCTTGGTGGGGTCTTAAACGAGGATGGCAGGAGCAGAGCCTCTATTTGTAAGGTAGGCGGTTAAGAACAATTTGTCCACGATAAACAAATTGAGTAATTTCTAACTATCAGCCACCGCTTCGGGATCGGTATCCGCGGGCAGGAATCCGCCCGCCTGCATATGCCAAAGCTGGCTAAAGGGGCCAGGCTCGGCTAACAGCTGGCTTAGGGTGCCATCCTGCACGACTGCGCCCCCATCAAAAACCAAAATGCGATCCATAAAGGTCAGGGTGGCTAGGCGGTGGGCAATGACCAGGGTGGTTCGCCCCTGCATCAGATGTTGCAGGCTTTGTTGGATCGCCTGTTCGGTAACGGAATCCAGGGCAGAGGTGGCCTCATCCAACAGCAAGATGGGCGAATCCTTTAGCAGGGCACGCGCCAGAGCGATCCGTTGCCGCTGCCCCCCCGACAGTTTGATGCCGCGTTCCCCCACCTGCGCGTTATAGCCATCGGCCTGCGCCAAAATAAAGGATTCGGCCTGTGCCGATTGGGCGGCCTGCTTCACCGCGCCATCGTCGGCCTGCAAATCGCCGTAACGGATGTTATCGATTAACGGCCGATGGAACAGGGTGGGATCTTGCGGAATCAGGGCAATCTGACGGCGCAGGCTTGTCTGCGTAACCAGGGCGATATCCTGGCCATCAATCAGAATGCGGCCATGTTGTGGGTCGCTGTGACGCACCAACAAATGCGCCAGGGTGGTTTTGCCCGCGCCCGAATAGCCAACCAACCCGACCTTTTGCCCGGCGGGAATCACCAGGCTTAAGTCTTGGAAAATTGGATGGCCGGGGCGATAGCCAAAGGTCAGCTTGTCAAAAACAATCTCACCCCGATTAACCACCAAATCGGGGGCACCCGCAACATCTCGCACCTCATGCGGTTGGATTAACAGGCTAAGGGCATCTTGGCCGTTGCCAATTTCCTCAAACAGCAAAATCAGCTCATCAATCATTTCCCAGCTGCGGTTGACCGCATACAGCAGATAGGTGGAAAACAGGGCGAAATCGCCCGCCGTGACCCACCCCATGCCCCATCCATGGATAAACAGAGCCAACAACCCCGTCCCCAGGACAATGGTAAACATCCCCTGCACAAGCTTAAGGCGAATGCGGGCACGCATCACCGCCCGTTGTGCCGCCATTTCGGTTTGACTAAAGCTATTCAGCCGCTGTTGCTCACTATCCTGGCGGGCAAACAGCCGAACCGTCGCCATGTTGTTAAACACATCCACCACCTGCCCGCGCAGATTGCTGCCCTGCATCGCATAGGCCTTAGCCAGCGGGGCAATGTTGCGCGCCGCCCGCAAGCATAGGGTGAAATACAACACCAGCCATGTCCAAAACAAAACCGTGATAAGCCAGCTGATGGAGGACAAAAACAGACCAATTAGGAAAAAGGCCATGACCCGACGGCTAAACAACATAACCACCTTATGCACCAACACTTCGGTTGATCGACCCAGCTCCGCCACCCTGGCCGCCAAGGTTCCGGCAAAATTATCCTGAAAAAAACGATAACTATGCTGCATCGCATAGCCAAAGGCGGCATTTCTGGCCGCGCTACGCAATTCGGGCATCACGGTCATTGCCTGCCGTTCACCTAAACGATCACATATCTGATTTATCAGATATGTTAACATAAAAAACAGCAAAAGTGGCCAGGCCTGAAGCCATACCGATACCTCATGCGGCTTACTAACCAGCTGATCAATCAGATGTTTGATAATAACGGGGCGCCCCATCTCGCTAACAATAGGGATAAGAATTATTCCCCAAATGCTTAACAGTTTCAGGCGGCGGCGACGATCCTGATGCCAAACCAACCACCAGACAAAGGATCCAAAGCTGGCGGGTGGGGTTACGTTTAGGGGGGAACCCCCATCCATTTCTTGTTGAATCTTAGCGATGGTACAATCAATCCGTATCTGTTTTTTTGTTGGCGGCACCAACCAGCCTAAGGCCAGCAACCGCAGAGGATTTTCATCCTAAACCTGTTTGCGGCAATGCTCAAGCAATCCTCCCAAAGCTATGACGGTTGGCATATTGGCCAGCATGGATTGACAAGCATGCGCAACCTGGGGGATGACTGAGTCAACCAACAACCCATGCCTTGCAAGGGCATGATGACCTAAGGGCGGGTAGAATTCCATGACGAAAACCGACATTCGCAAAAACCGATTGTTGTATTACTGGCTGTTGCTGTGTGTGTTGATGGTGGCGGTGATGGTGCCGCTGGGGGGGGTGACGCGGCTGACCGAATCGGGGCTGTCCATCGTTGACTGGCGCCCTGTTACCGGCACCCTGCCGCCGTTAAGCGATGCGGCGTGGCAGGTGGAGTTTGATAAATATCAAACCAGCCCACAGTTTCAACAGGTAAACCACGATATTTCCCCGCAAGAGTTTCGAAAAATTTTTCTGATGGAATGGGCACATCGCCTGTGGGGGCGGTTAATTTTTCTGGCCTATTTGCTTCCCTTTGTTGTTTTTTGGTGGCGTGGTTGGCTGTCAACCCAGCAAAAACGCTGGTATGGCGCGCTGGTCATTCTGGTTCCGATTCAGGGGCTGATGGGCTGGTTAATGGTGCAAAGCGGCCTGATGGATGAACCGCGGGTTAGCCCGCTGCGGCTGGCGATTCATTTGGGGCTGGCGCTGCTGCTGTTCTCCTTAACCTTATGGCAGGCATGGAAATTGCGCTCCGTTGCGGGCAATGAGCCATCACGGCAGGTGCCCACAGGCCTTAACGCCCTAAGCCGCCTGATGCTGTTCCTATTGCTGCTGACCACACTGGCGGGGGCGTTGGTGGCGGGCAATCGGGCGGGGTGGGTGTATAACGAATTTCCGCTGATGGGCGGGCAATGGCTACCCGCCGAATATGGTGCGCTGCAACCCTGGTGGCAGAATTTTATCAGCAATCACGCCGCCGTTCAGTTTCATCACCGCTGGTTGGGCATGGCGACGGTCGTGTTGGCGCTAACCCAATGGGGTGTTTTTGCCATGCGGCAGGGGGTAGCCAAACCGCTACGGCGGGCGGTGGCAATGGTTGCCATGCTAGCGCTGTTGCAATCCGCCCTGGGGATTGCAACCCTGTTGCTTGGCGTGCCGATTTGGTTGGCGGCGGTTCATCAGGTCAACATTCTGGCTCTACTGGCGGCAATGCTATGGCTACGTTGGCAATTCCAACCATTCGCACGCCCTAGGGCATAGCCGTTACTGAATAAAGACGGTTTGCCCGTAAACAAAACGGTTATCAGCACTGCTGACACAAAAATTCTGCCGCGGGCTGCCGTTAATGACGGGCAGAAAGGTTGCCGCCCCCACATTGGCGGCAAAATTGGTACCGTTCAAAAATTGTGTGTTAGCAACCGCAGTTTCCGCATTTTGATCCAGATCCACAACAGACGACCATTGCTGCCCCGCTGCTGGCGGCGCCAGCTTGCCCCATGCATTAATGGCAAGAGTTGCCGCAACAGGATCGGCATTAAGGTCGGCGGCGCTAAGATTGTTGTTCAACTGCTGACAGACCGACAGGCGCAGGGGAAAGGTAAAGGCCACCACCTCATTGGTCATGGCAGATCCGTTGGTGGAAGTGGCGCTCTCCATAATGTTGTTACCCAGCCCCAGGTTCATCCGCGTTAAATACCACATGCACCCATTGATATCGGTATCGCTGTTGTTGCCAGCCGCTGTACAGGTATCGGCAATGGCACCAGTATCATAGGCTCTGGGATTAAATTTAGGGGGCTGGATAGCACCATCAGGGCGATACAGATTGGCAATATTCGCATTATTTGCACCACCCCGCGCCGCATAAATTTGATAGGCCTTTGTCCCTGTGGTGGCTAAATAGGTGCTGAATTGTGCCTGCACGCTTGAGGCCGAGCCAATCAAGCCATTGGCTTCCAATCTTGCCTCATCCTTATTCTGCAAATTGCCCGCATCGCTCGTGCTGCGTGCCATAAACCCGACCACTAAGGCAATAAGCGCCACAACGATTAGAATCAACCCTAAGGCAAAACCCGCCTGCGCATCGGCGCGGGAATGTTTTTGAACAGAGATCATGAAAAAATCCTACAGACAGAAATGGAAATGAAAACTCTTTCCTAAAGAACAAATGGCAACGCCTTTAAGTTACAGAAAAACTTTCTAAAAGTCTAACAAATCTGCATGACAAAGCGTTGACAACCAATCACAACCAGTCGATGGAACGATTACTCCTAAGCCGCATAGCGTTGTTGCAACAGTTTATAGATGGCACGCACCCCAAGATCCCCGCCGCCTTTGGGACGTCCAGGCCGATCATTGTCGTATGATCCAGCAATATCCAAATGAATCCAGGGAATGGCGGTGGGCACGAATTTTTGCAAAAATAATCCTGCCAAAATAGCGTCGCCATCCCCACTGGCAGCACTACAACTAAGCAGATCGGCGGTCTTGCTTTCCAATTGTTCCAGATAGTCTTCCCAAAGGGGCAATTGCCACAGGGGATCCTCCGTCGCGGTTGCAAAGGCTAAGGCCTCGGCCGCCAGCTTATCGTTATTGCTAAGGAACACGCCAATTTCGCCGCCTAACGCCACAAGGGCACTACCCGTAAGGGTTGCAAAATCAACAATCAGTTCGGGTTCCTGTTCCCCCGCATAATACAGGGCATCGGCCAGGATCAATCGCCCCTCAGCATCGGTGTTTTCAATTTCCACCGTTTGACCACTACGGCTTTTGATAACATCTGAAGGCCGCATCGCATTGCCGCCAATGGCATTTTCAACCGCAGGAATTACCACTAATAGGCGGATGGGCAATTGCGCGGTCATGATTAACTTGGCCAGCCCCAGCACGTGGGCGGCACCCCCCATATCCATTTTCATGGTCAGCATGTATTTGCCAGGCTTAAGGTTCAGTCCGCCCGTATCAAAACACACACCCTTGCCCACCAAAGCCACCAGCGGTTTATCGGCCTGTCCCCAATTGATACAGATTAGGCGGGGGCTTTGGCTGCTGGCCTTGCCGACCGCATGAATTAATGGAAAACCACGCTCCAACTCCTCACCCATCGTGATGTTCAGGCTGGCACCAAATTGCTTGGCCAGGGCTGCCGCCTCATTGGCCAACTGCTCTGGTCCCATCTGGTTGGCGGGCGTCATAATCATATCGCGGATCCAGGCGATGCTTTCCGCCTGGGCAAACACCCCATCCGAATTGACACCGGTTGGCAGCGCCAGCCGAACATCGAATGGGGGCGTTTTGGCGGGCATGCCCCGATAACGATAGCCGCCCAGCAACCAGCCTAAGGCCAACTTTTCCAACAAATCTGTATCCGACGGCTTCAGCGCGGCCGTATCGGCCAGGGTGTACAGACCCGCGGGCAGGCTGGCTGGCAACGAAGCCAGGCTCCACAACCCTGGCTTTTTGCCAATACCGACCAAAACCTCCGCCGGCCTACCATTGCTGTCTGGCAACAGGCAGTGGGTATTCACCGCCCCCTTAAATTGATGACCCGTTGCCCAGCTTTGGTGATGAGCTGGCAAGCTTGGCTGCAACGCCTCCCAATCCGATTCTGTGACCAGGCGCAAGGCAATAGGCGGCAGACCGTTTGGGCTTAGCCCGCTTAAATCCTCCCCCTGCAACACAGTGATGCCAGCATTTCCCAGGGACAGCACGGTCATTTTTTATACCTTATGATTGAGTTGGATGAATGAATGTAAAACAGCCGCTATTAGTCCAGCTGCACCCCGCGGTGACCCTTAGGGTTTTTAAAGGCGGACAAATAACTGGGCAAAATGCTTTCCAGCGCGGTTGGGGTGATGCCTAAATCTTTTAGGGTTAACGCCTTATCCGCCACCACATTATCCTTTTTCAACAAACGCAGCTGATCGCGGGTCAGCAGCGGGGTGGGCAAACGCTCCAGAATCAAGGCCTGCAGATAGGCCAGTGGCATGGGCACGGGGATTAGCAGGCGATTATAGCCAGTAATTTGCAACATTAGCTGCAACAGCTGGCGAAAGCTGTAGGTTGCGGGGCCCCCCAGCTCAAAGGTTTTGCCCGCGGTATCAGGATTGTTCAGTGCCGCCATCACCGCATCGGCAACATCGCCCACATAAACAGGTTGGAATTTGTTGTGGCCACCGCCAAAAACTGGCAGCGCGGGCAACCAGCGGGCAAACCCCGCAAACAAATTGAAAAACTTATCCTCTGCCCCAAATACCAGGCTGGGTCGCAAAATGGTGACGTTGGGAAAAGCCTCCCGCGCGGCCTGTTCCCCCAAACCCTTGGTGCGGCTGTACAGCGCATCGGCATTGGGATCCGCGCCAATGGCCGACAGGTGGATAAAACGATCCACCTCCATCACCTCAGCCGCCTGGGCAATCCGACGGACGCCATCGACATGCAAGCTGGCAAAGCGTTGGCGCCCAGATTCGGCCAACAGACCCACACAATTGATAACCGTATCACTGCCAGCGACCACATCGATCACGGCGGCGGGATCCTGCAAATTGGCTTTCAGCAAAACAATCTGCCCCACATCGCCCATCGGTTTCAAAAAGTTTGCCCGTTCGGGATGGCGCACCGCCACCTTAACGATATCACCACGCGCCGCCAGCCGTTTGACGATATGGCGCCCCAAAAACCCGCTACCCCCGAAAATGGTGGTGGTATGGGGCGTGGTATTATGGGTAGTGGTGCTGTGAGTGGTCATGGCAAAACCCTGTATGCGGTTTGTAGGGTAAAATGGGTAGGCAACCATCGCTGAGGTGCGAAGGAATGTTGTACTGTAACTTAGCCAAGGTAAAATGGCCATAGCGCAATTGCACGGTTTGCTCAGGCAAGGCGCTATCGGTATTTCAGCATACCGCGCCGTCATCCCCGCGCAGGCGGGGATCCATTATAGTCGTTCCAATGTCGCTACTCACCCCAATACCGCGCCGCCGCATGGATTCCCACCTTCGTGGGAATGACAGGGGGGTCTGATATTACGGGCTTAATTCGGTTAGAAAGCGGCTTAGGCCGCTACAGCCAACGGCACGACACTAACCGATACGCGGTTAAGCCGACCACGGCTGAACTGCACAGTGCCTTCCGTCATCGCAAAGATGGTGTGATCGCGCCCCAGGCCAACATTGCTGCCAGGATGAAATTTGGTGCCACGCTGACGAATGATGATGTTGCCGGCGATAACGCGCTCACCACCGTATTTTTTTACACCAAGTCTGCGACCCGCGGAATCGCGTCCGTTACGTGAACTACCACCAGCTTTTTTATGTGCCATGACGCGCTACTCCGCTTTGTCGCTTGATTGGGTTTGTGGGGTTTCTGCCGCAGGGGCAGACTTCGCCGTGGTTGCCTTAGCGGGAGCCTTCGCAGCAGCTTTTGCCGCAACTGGCTTAGCCGCGGTTTTGGTGGCGGCAGCTTTAACAGTTTTAGGAGCAACCTTTGCGGCCGTTTCAACAGCTTCTGACTTAACAGCAACATCTTTTTGCGCTGGCAAGCCTGATGATTCACCAGGGCGCAGAATTTCCAGAACTTTCAGCACGGTAATCGGCTGGCGGTGACCGTTTTTGCGACGGTGGTTGTGACGACGAATTTTTTTGAACACCAAAACGGTATCGTTGCGGGTTTGTTCAACCACTTCGACGTTGACCACCGCACCCTGCACGGTTGGGGTGCCGATAAGGGGCTTATCCCCGCCAATCAACATCACATCGTTCAGCGTGATACGGCTGCCCGCGTCACCATCCAGTTTTTCAACACGAATGCTGCGATTTGGCTCAACGCGATATTGTTTGCCACCGGTGCGAATGATTGCGTACATTGTAATCCTATCCTTAGAGAATGAGGAAACTTAAGGAAAATTTAGGGCTTTGTCAAACCCCTTTTTCACAATTTCTGGCCGTCAATTTTTATAGCCAAAAACTGTTTGCCACGGGGTTGTTATGCCTTTTTCTTGTCCACCTGCATGTTGCGGGTGGCGGCGGGCAGACGGACGGTCAACCCATCCAGCTCTGGCGTGATGATGATCTGGCATCCCAGGCGGCTGGTATGGGTCAGGCCAAAGGCCAGATCCAACATATCTTCCTCCGCCTCGGTCGCGGAGGGCAGGCGGTCATAATCGTCGGCATCGACCACCACATGGCAGGTGGAGCAAGCCAGGCTGCCCTCACAGGCGCCTTCCAGATCGATTTGGTTGCGGTGGGCAATTTCCAACACGGACAGGCCTATCGGCGCATCCACCTGTTGGGCGGTACCGTCACGGTCAACAAAGGTCATTTTGGGCATGGTAATCTCACACAACAAATAACGTGGAATGAATGAACGCTAAGCTTATGCCCCGTTCGAAAGCAATTGGCAATCATTTTGTTCGGGGAAAAGCCCCCCTTTCCTTTCCCACATTACAATATGAGTACGGGCAGGGGTTGAAGCCATGCGCCTAGCCAATAACTTGCTTGGCGCTTTCTAACGTCTGGCCGCCGATGGTGCGGGTAAAGGCACGGTTGACGCGTCGTTCGGCAAAGGGGGTGACCAGCTGTTCCAGGGTGGCAGTCGCGGTCAGCAGGGCATCGCGGTCTTGAGCCGCATCGCCCATCGTCCGTTCCACCACCTGTTGTTGCGCGGCAATCGCCGCCGCCTCCTCAGCATCCAGCAGGTCGCCATCTTCGGCCAGCGAACGGGTCAGCAGGTTCAGCAGGCGACCCGCCTCCACCACCGCATCGCGCCACAGCCTGTTGGCCATGTCATCACTCGCCCCCGCCATGCTGGTCATCAGCATTTCCGCCATGCTGTCCTCCGACAGGCCATAGCTAGGCTTTACCGCCACCTCCTGCACCACGCCAGTGGTCAGCTCCCGCGCGGTAACGGTTAACAGCCCATCAGCGTCCAGGGCAAAGCTGACCTGCACCTTGGCCATGCCCGCCATCATCGGCGGAATGCCGCTAAGGGTAAAGCGTGCCAGGCTGCGACACTGTTCGACCGTTTCCCATTCCCCCTGCACCACATGGATCAGCATGGCGGTTTGGCCATCCTGATAGGTGGTGTAATCGATGCTGGCCTGACAGGGGATAGGGCTGTTGCGGTGGATCAGCTTTTCCACCACGCCCCCCATGGTTTCCAGCCCCAGGGATAGCGGCGTCACGTCCAGCAGCAGGTGGGCAGCCCCCTGAGTCAGGGCGTGCGCCTGCCGCGCGGCACCGACCGCCACCACCTCATCCGGGTTGACGCTATCAAACAAGGGGCAGGCGAAACGGTCATGCAACAGTTGTTTCAGCGATCCCAGGCGGGTGGAACCGCCCACCAGCACGATGCCGGTCAGCTGGTCAGCCGTCACCCCACCGTCTTGCAGCACCCGCGCCACCAGATCCAGGCTGGGTTGCAACCAATCGCTGGCCAGCTGGCTCAGGGTTGCGCGATTAAGGCTTAGGTTAAGGGGGGCTGCCTGCCCGATGGCTGGGGTTAAGCTGGCCATCTCCTGTTGCCCCAACTGTTCCTTCACGCTTTTGGCGGCCAGCAGCAGTTGGGTCAGGGTGGTCAGATCGGCGGGCGGCTGCGGCACCTGCCCCGCTGCCAACCAATGCTCCAGAATCCGTCGATCCAGGTCGTCGCCGCCATATTGGGTGTCGCCCGCGGTGGCCAACACCCGAAACACCCCGCCCTCCAGCTTCAGCAGCGATACATCAAAGGTACCGCCGCCCAAATCATAAATCAAAAATGTCCCCTGCTTCGCCTCAGGCTCTGTAGCGTCATCGTCCACCGCCTCGGCATCGTCCAGCCCATAGGCTAACGCGGCGGCGGTCGGCTCATTCAGCAGCCGCAATACCTCCAACCCGGCCAGGCGGGCGGCGTCGCGGGTCGCGCTGCGGGCGGCATCGTCAAAATAGGCGGGCACGGTGATGACGGCCTGGGTCACGGGCGTTCCCGCCCCCTCCTCCACCTCCTCCTTCAGGGCGCGCAAAATGTCCGCCGCCACCTCCACCGGGGTGATGATTCGGCCGCCAGCCAGCTGCAACTGCACCATCGCCGTGTTTGCTGCATCCGCATCAGAGGCGGCTAGCAATGGCCAGGCGAATTGCCCCGCGATTGGCATGATATCGGCCAGCCCACGCCCCATCAGCCGCTTGACAGAGCGAATGACGGTGTAGTCCCCCTGGCCAAGAAGGCGCAACGCCGCCGTCCCAACCGCCGCCACCTGGCCATCGCGGCCATAGGCCACCACGGATGGCATCAGGCTGGGGCTGCGCGCCGCCGCATCGGTGGCCAGCACGCGAACGGTGCCCGGGTTGATAGTAGTGTTGTTGTCGGCCATGTTGTCGGCACTACCGCTGCCCACGCCCACCTCCATGATGGCGGCGACGCTGTGGGTGGTGCCCAGGTCGATCCCAATCGCCAACCCCTGTTTGGGGGTGGCAACGCCCGTGCTGTGTGGGTCGGGGGTCTGGCCAGGTTCGTGAATTTGTAACAGCATCGCATGATTCGGTGGGTTGACGGCCTAAACCGTATGACATAGCGCCTCTCATACCCCCTTTTTGCCGCTTTGACCAGATGGGGGATGGGGGGGAGTCGGATCGCGGACAGCGATCCGGTGGGGGGTATGTGAGAGAGGCGGCAACATCCGCGCCACCTCTCTATTGTCATCTCCGCGCAGGCGGAGATCCAGTACCCTGTCGCCGCCTTTCCACGCCCTAATATCGTATGGATCCCCCGCTTTCGCGGAGGATGACGACCTGTGATACGGGTGAGTTAGTGCTTTTTTATCAAAATTTGCATTGACTCTATCTATTTAATAGATTATTAATGATTGTAATTTGCTAGCCAAATCTCTTTTAAGGTCATTTTGCATCGCAAATCGACTTTGATGGGACTAGGCCAAGACGTTAACAATTAAAAGAAGGAATTAGGTGAGATGGCATTATCGATAAATGGGCTTAGGGTAACAAACGGTGAGGTCACTACAGCACAAAGACAGCTGTGGAAACAAAACCGGAATACGCCTGTCGACGAAAGATCTTATAGTCCCCTCAACCCAGCACAAAAGTTTTATCTATGCCTAGCCGCAGAGGGTTTTAAGCTCAATGAAGCGAAAGAACGCGCGCGTCAACTGGGTATAAACGATGACGATCTGACAACCGCGCAAGAAGCACTTGCCCTGCAGGTTAATGACGATGACCAGGTTACAGCAGTCACCAGGCCGGCTTTTATGGGCGCTGATTTTGTGACCGATCCTGAAATCAAAAACCTTCTGGAGGCTGCTGTCGCAAAAAGCCCTGACTGCCTGCATATGGCTGTCCTGGACGGAGCCAACCTGAAAGAGGCTCAACTGCGGGGGGTTAACCTGCAGAGGGCTGGCCTGCGGGGGGTTGACCTGCAGGGGGCTGACCTACGGGGGGCTAACCTGTGTGCTGACCTGGAGAAAGTTGTCCTGATAGGAGCTAACCTACGGGGGGCTACGCTGCGGAAGTCTATATTTTGCGATAATAGGCTGCAGAGGGCTGATTTAAGCCTGACAGATGTCAGTGAAGTATATTTGCCGCATGTTGGCAATCTAAACTCGGCAAATTTTCTAAGTCCTGAAAATTTAGACTCTATTACATGGAATCTTGCTTTTTATTATGCAGCTAACCAACCCGAAAATCTATTAGATCTATCAAGTGTGCCAGACGACATTAAAGACACGCTGTACGACATTAAAGACAAGCTGTTGGCTTTGGATAAACCATCCTATGAAGAAGCCAAAAAATTGCAGAATGCCTATCGAGAGGCCTTAGTCTCGAATAATGAGGCGACCATTACGGCTGCTGAGAAGGCATTAACCGAACATCTGGGAAAATGCAGAGAGGAGAATGCAAAAAAGGCTAT
>JBILMH010000052.1:0-8650 GCA_044375625.1 Alphaproteobacteria bacterium | reverse complement strand
TGGCCGCTGGTGAATAATTGGATTGAAATGGCATTTGATTCCTCACTTCGAAAAAAACCTAATAATAATATAAGCTATTGCCTTGCCGTTGTCTAGGTCATCGTGCCTACAGCTGGCCGATTAACACCTGCCTTTTGCCTGAATGGCCGGGCGGGCTGACCACCCCTTCCCGCTCCAACTCATCCATCAAATTGGCGGCGCGGTTATAGCCGATTTGCAGGTGACGTTGCAGCAGGCTGGTGGAGGCTTTTTTCTCCCGCAGTATCACATTAACCGCCTGATTATACAGGTCACCACCGTCGCCACCATCATCATCACCGCCGCCATTCACGCCAAATTCGCCATCCTCATCATCCGTGATGCCCATCAAGTAGTTCGGCTCACCCAGACCGCGCAGGAAGTTGGCAATCGCCTCCACCTCCCCATCGCTGACAAAGGGGCCATGCACGCGAATCAGCTTGCCGCCCGCGGACATGTACAGCATATCCCCCTGCCCCAACAACTGCTCCGCGCCCATTTGCGCCAAAATGGTGCGGCTGTCGATTTTGGAGGTGACCTGAAAGCTGATGCGGGTGGGAAAGTTGGCCTTAATCGTACCGGTAATCACATCCACGCTGGGGCGTTGGGTCGCCATAATCAGGTGGATGCCCGCCGCCCGCGCCATCTGCGCCAGCCGTTGAATCGTCGCCTCAATCTCCTTACCCGCCACCAGCATCAGATCGGCCATCTCATCAACCACCACCACAATCAGCGGCAGTTCATTCAGATCCAGCGGCTGATCCTCAAAACTCGGCTTACCCGTTTCGGGGTCATAGCCCGTCTGCACCCGTTTTTTCAGGATTTCCCCCCGATCCCGCGCTTCACGCAGCCGTTGGTTATAGCCCTCAATGTTACGCACGCCCAGGTTGGCCATCTGGCGATAGCGATTCTCCATCTCCTTCACCGTCCATTTCAGGGCGACAATCGCCTTTTTGGGATCGGTCACCACGGGGGTCAGCAGGTGGGGGATGCCATCATAGACCGACAGCTCCAACATTTTGGGATCGACCATGATAAAGCGCACCTGCTCAGGCGTCAGTTTGTAGAGCAGGGACAGGATCATGCTGTTCAGCCCTACCGATTTCCCCGATCCCGTCGTCCCCGCCACCAACAGGTGCGGCATGCGTGCCAGGTCGGCCACCACCCCGCTGCCACCGATATCCTTACCCAGCACCAGGGGTAGTTTGCCGCTGTTTTCCGCAAAGACAGAATGGCTTAGGATTTCGCGCAGATAAATCGTTTCACGGTGGGCATTGGGAATTTCCACCCCCATCAGGTTGGTGCCCGACAACACAAACACCCGCACCGACACCGCCCGCATCGCGCGCGCCAAATCATCGGCCAGGCTGATAACCCGCGACGCCTTAACACCAGCTGCCGGCTCAACCTCAAACAGCGTCACCACCGGGCCGGGGTGGATGTTGTGAATCTGCGCCTTAACCCCATAGTCGGCCAGGGCGTTCAGCAAATCGGCGGCCTTTTGCTCCAACGCCTGCCGATCGAATCCCGCCAACATCTTGGCGGGTGGCTGTTTTAACAGGTTGAGGGGCGGAATCGTGCTGCGCGCACCGCTCAGGTCATCGCGGATGGCGGCCTTGGCCTTGCTAATCGATTTTGGCGTGGGCGCATCAAAAGTGCTGGCCGATGCGGCCGTTGTGCGCGTCATCAGGGGGATCGTCAGGCCAGATGCCGTGCCCATGCCCGATTCGCCGTCCCCCTCCTCCTGCATCATTAAGGATGCCTGGGGGGAGGCCTGGTTGGAGGAAAAAGGCATCATATGTTGCCCTGCCCCATGCTTGCCCGCATGCCCGCCGAAGTCCGCGTCATCAAACGCCAGGCTGGGTGCCATCCTGTCGCCACGCCCCAGCTGGGGGGCAACCCGGGGCGCAGAGGCGGCACGCACCTGCCGCGCCTGCCACCAGCTTAGCCAGTAATGGGGGGTTAACAACGCCATCCCATTTTGCAACCGCACCCACCAATCTGCCCACCGCACACGGCGCGGCATAACCAGCAACCATAGCCCCAAAATACTTAGCATCAGGGGCGGCATACCCGCAAAAAACCCCAACGCGCCCGCCCAACCAATTTGCTCATAACCCGTCATCGCCCACTGCCCCAACAGCCCCCCCCATTCCAGATGACCAGGCTGGGTCAAGGGCAGGGTTTGTACAGCCAAAGCGGTGGTCAACGCCAAGGCAATCATGGTCAGCAGCAGCAAACACCACCTTAGCCAGCGCAACTGGCGCGCCGCCAGCGACGGCCTGTGCCACCGTTGCCAACACCCGTGCAACCAAAAAAGCGGCAGCAGGATGCCCACCCACCCCAGGGATTGCCAGCTTAAATCGGCCAGAACCGCCCCTGGCCAGCCCAGCCAATTGTGAATCGACGGCTTGGCGGCGGCCTCCCCCACCCCGACATAGCTGTTCAACGATGGATCGCCGTGATGGTAACTTAGCAGCAGCAATAGCCAGCCGACAGCAACCGCCAGCTGCCCCCCATGACTAAAGCGCCAACGATGGGCATCGGGAACCAACGGCTGGTTATAGACCGCGCGACGGGTAGGTTGGGTGGTAATCTTGCTCATGCCCACCAGCTTAGCGAAGTTGCGTGCCCGCCGAAAGAGTTTGTCGCGGTGATGCCTATAATGCTTCCGACTCAATCACCCTTATCTCTTCAGGCGTGAGGCTATATAGGCTATATACGAGCTGATCAATCTCTCGGTCGGTGGTGTCGATGGTAGATTTGAGGGCGGCGGCGATGGCTTTTTGTTTCTCGAAATGCTCCATCCACTCCGCTTTTTGCGCGAGGGTCAGGGCGATTTTCTTTTTCGCTAATTCCCAACAAAATGTTGAGAAGTCGAGCGTGTACCATTGCTCCAGCTTGCCACCTGGTTTATCGATCCCGAATTCAGATTTCAGCAGGGCAAGAAATTTGGATGATACGTCATGCAGATCTTTGTTTTTGGCCAGCATGATGTCCGCTTTTTCGATGAACGGGCGCTGCTCAACTGCTTGGGGGATAGGCAGCTGATTTATCATATCCTTAGTAAAACTAATGCCGCCGTTATAGCTAGAAGATTGATATTTTTCCTTAATGTAAAATATTGGTAGCCTGCTGTTCAGAAACACAGCCATAAATTTTAGAAAATCTGGCTCTTGATTCATTATAACAAGCGTAGATTTTCCTGGAACGCAGCTGCCCGTGAAATCGATGCTGGCATCCAACAAGGTCAAGCCCTTAATGATAAGTTTAGGGCTAGAAGCACGTTGTACATAGGTTTTGCCAAACATGCTGTTGAAATCTGCGCGATTAACCACTGGATAATGGTAATCATCCTTCAGATAGCGCATAGGACGAATTCCCCACTTATGTATATATCTTCCAAGAGTACCAGTATTGACTACTTTGAAGTGTTTCTTCTCATTGAAATCATGGTGTGGAATATCACATAGGATGTCTTTCAAAAGATATGCATCAGAAGTTGCGCAAGCACTTTCGCACGCGGCAAAAGATTGAAAAGTGTTCGGGCACGCCTCTTCAATTCTACTCAATAGCGGTAGAGCATTTGAGAACAGCGTATCCAGCGCGAAGGGGGGACTTAGAGACGCATTGTTAAATTTAGATATAAGTCTTATTCTGGTCTCTTCAGAGGCAAAAGTTGATATATGATTATCTGGGTTTTTTGAAATTTTTGTTATGACTGAATCTACTTTAGCAGATTCAAATACATCCCGACCAACTACGAATATAGTACGTATATGCCGCAGAAGGTTTTTTCGCAGTTCAGAGCCAAATTCTTTCGACAACCATTTATCTGGAGTAATAAAGCACAAAAGGCCATTGCGCGTAAGAAGGCTGAATGCTCGATCAAAAAATGCGATGTATATATCCCAGTTGCCTTTGGCAGAAGGATAATGCGTTGCAATGTAATCTCGCTGTCGCTGCTGATGATTCCGTACCATCTCTTCAGAATCAATGTAGGGCGGATTGCCGACCACCACGTCAAAGCCACCAGCCGACATAATATCAGCGAATTCTTTTTCCCACTTAAATGCTAAGTCACCGGCGATGGCGGGATCATCAATCAGCGAATTGCCGCATTTGATATTGTCATCAAGATAGGTCAGTTTTTCATTGCGGTTGGCGGTTTTGAGCCACAGGGATAGCTTGGTGATTTCCACCGACTCCTGATTAATATCGACGCCGTAGATGTTGTTGGCAAGGATGTGTGTATCCCAGCGAAATAGCTGCTCTTGCTCAGCATTCAGTGTGGCAAGCTCGCTGTTGACAACCTGTCCCTCGCGGTAGAGATAATCAAATACCTCATTCAAAAACGCGCCAGAGCCGCACGCGGGATCAAGCACTTTAATACCTGAAAGCACCGCTTTATATGCCTCCCACGCCTTGATGTGCTTTTCAATTTTGGCGTTATAGGTGATTGTTCTGCCTTTTTTTATAGTCTTAATGGATGCGTAATCTTCATCCTCCAACACGGGCAGCTTCTCGAAGCCGATTTCTTTTTTGCGGTCATTCAGCCACCCACCCACCGCCTGCTCAACGATATAGCGCGTGACGTATGGCGGGGTGTAGAAAATGCCGTCTTTCTTACGCTTGCTTTTCTTCCCATCCACGTCCTGTCCGCTGACATTGGCCTTTATATCTTCCAAATCTGTTATAGATTGTTCAAAAATATGGCCGAGAATGTTAACGCTTACATCGCTATCAAAATCGTATTCACCAATGCTCTTAAAGCTTTCACACAAAGAATCGCTAAGGATCAAGGCATTTAGCCCATTATTTTGTGCGAAAAGTCCCCCATTATATCCTGGAATATTTAATGGAGGATTTCCTTTATCAATGGATTCGAATAATCCCTTAAAGTTTTCCCATGCAGGCTGTGGATTCCATTTACCACGATCCTCGTAGCAGCTTTTCAAGGTATTTTCTGGCAGAAGACCTTTATCCTCAGCAAAAGCGACAAAGAGAATACGGTCAAGGATCGTCTGAGTATGCTGAATAATCTCAAGAATAGGGACGGCAGAGTTATTTTTTGCCAACGTAGAGATCATTTGAGCACGAAGAGCTTTGTAATCCTGATAAAGCTTGTTGGTTATTTCCTTATTTTTATTTTCACTTTCTTTTAGTAAATCAATTGTCCTGTTGCCAAGAAGGTTCTCTGCTGAAAGCAGTAGCATAAACCGAGCATAGTTCTGAGGAATCGTCATTTGAGAGAGATCAAATCTTTCAAAATCTTTTCGTCCATAGCCCACAGCATAAAGTCTAATTTCTCGATAATTAGACACCAAGACCCATTTCGCGCCTTTCGCATCCATCGCATATTCCCATGCTTGCTGAACTGGCGATTTGTTACGCCCCGGCATAGTGGCATCAAGGTCACGGGTCTTAGCCCCCTTAAGTTCAAAGGGAGCAATAATTTGTGCAGTGTCTGAACTGAAGCTACCCAAGGCTGCGTCCACATTCCCAGAGCCTACTGGTTGGTTTTTTGCGACTGTCCAATTCGTCCCAGCGCTACTTCCCTTATAGCCAAGCACATCGATCAAAATCCGCTGAATAAATTCACCATCATGTGATGTTTCGCGTTCAAATGTGCCCTGTACCAAGCTTTCTGCCCAAGCGCCCAAAATTTCTATATGCTGCGGAGGCACAGTAGGAGCAAACTGTGTATGCTTGTTGATTACGCGGGGGTGAAACAGAGCCATTTTAGCCTTCTTGCATTGTATCTAATTATATAAAGCACAACAAAGACGAAAAAGTTAAGTTATTTTCGTGTGCAATTGTCACGCTTGAGTTTTCTTCCCCTTGTCGCAAGACACGGATTAACGGATTAGATGCCAGGGTTTCTTTTTACAGTTGTTAGCTCATTCGGCAACCATCCGCACGGCCACCTTGGTCATCAGGGTGGGCAGGGCGATTTCTGGCAGCTGCTGCGGGCTAAGCCATCGACCCTGCTGATAGGTAGGCGGCAGGGGGTGATGGGAGCCGCCTAACAACCCTGCATAGGAATCATTAGCCTAGCAGAATATATAGATAGCCTTAAAGCATACCCGATTTTCCGAAATGACTAGCAAAACATGATCAATATCATGGTTAATTGTTAAGATTTATGAAATAAACAGCTATTAAATAAAATGCTACAGTTTGTTAGGTTAATCTTAATTTCTTGACTTTTTGCGGAGTGATTCTTGATGAATGCCATTGCCCCTGCCCCGAACATGGCCATGCCAACGCCCCTACCAACCGCCAGCTTTGCGACCGAACTGTCGATGGGGGGAACGGTTTTGCGGCTGCCTGGCGATGCGACCGTCTGGCTGGTTCCCAAACAATCCCCCAAACAACCCCAAAAAACCTATGACAATCAAGGCATCAGCCTGGCGCGCAGAAAGCAATTGGCGCAGCTGTTAATTTGCACGCCCATGCAGGCCGCCCTGCAAAAACTGGAACAATCAGGGGAAAGGTGGCTGAATAAGGGGGAATGGATGCACCGCATTGCACAGGAATATGCCGACCAGTACAAACAGCTGTCCTGGCCAGCCAACGTGCCACCCCCCAATCATTTAGAGGCGCAATGGTGGATTGATGGTTCCGCCGCCCTGGCCGAATGGACGCTAATCAGAACGATGAAACAGATGCCAACGGGCAAACAATTGGCGCGCTGGGAACCGTTTATCGAAATTTTTAAGGCTGAATTCAGCAATTTAGAGGAGCAAAGCAAATTTGCGGATGGCAAGTCCGCGCAACCATTGGCCGCAATCAATTTTGCCGAGCAAGATTTTGGCCAAGCTGTTCATCAGGATTTTAACCAGTATTTTGACAAGACCTTTGATCAAAAACCACGCCCCATTACCCTGGCCAGCAATCAGGGGTAGCAATAAGACAGACCCCTCTATCACTCCTCTGGGCTATATCCAATCCATCTTCCCAGACCGCCTCCACTCTTTAATGTACTGAACCTATACACAGCGTTTGCCACCCCTAGCCGACTGTTCGCGATTCGGCTAAACTGAGGAACTTAAATTTTCGGGATGGATAGCGATGAACGATTTGCTGGCAAAAATTGCGGTGACGGGGCTGTGCAAAAGCTTTGGTGACAAGGTGGTGTTGGATGGCGTGGATCTGGCGGTGCCGGCGGGTCAATCGTTGGTGGTGTTGGGCAGCTCTGGTTCGGGCAAATCGGTGCTGATTAAATGCATCCTGGGGATTATGGAACCCGATGCCGGCGATGTGTTGGTTAATGGGGTTAGCGTGCTGAATCGTTCGGCCGCCGCCCACACCAATTTTCTGCAAAAAACCGGCGTGTTGTTTCAGGGTTCCGCCCTGTTTGACAGCCTGTTGGTGTGGCAAAATGTCAGCTTTCGCCAGTTGCAGGAACGAACCATGCGGCGCGCTGAGGCCAAAGAATACGCCATCCATTTGTTAACGGAGGTGGGTTTGGCCGCCAATGTTGCCGATTTGGCGCCATCGGAATTGTCGGGCGGGATGCAACGGCGGGCGGCATTGGCGCGGGCAATTGCCAGCAAGCCTGATGTGATTTTCTTTGATGAGCCCACCACCGGCCTGGATCCGATTACCGCCAACGGCATCAACGATCTGATTGTCAAAACCGTACGCCAGCTGAACGCCACCGCCATCACCATCACCCATGATATCAACAGCATGCGGCGGATTGCCGATGAGGTGGCGTTGCTGTTCGGCGGCAAAATTATGTGGCGCGGGAAGGCCGATAAGATTGATGATGTCGCCAACCCCTATATCGACCAATTCATCCACGGCAAACTGGATGGCCCCATCCCCGTCCTTGGCTTTGGGGGAAAGTAGGCAAAGCCTGTTGGACTTTGGATACACAGGCCGCACAATGCATACCGACAATCGCATAAATCTGTCGCACGGAATCTTCCCGTCGAACCTCAAAAATCTTACTAGGGAATTTCTTCCACCAAAAAGTCGACAACTCAAAAACCATTCGTGATAGGTTCAAATTCTATCTCCACCACTCTTTACAGACTTCTTTTAATTGGTTTTAACACAGACGGCCCACACCTGAAAACAGCCCCCACTAACACCCCCAGCACGAACTTGCCAACAATTGTCGCCACACGGGTAGCTTACTTCAGGTGAATTTGTACCGCCACGTGTGCTGTAGTCAGTCATCATATACCCCCCACCCGTCACCATGTATCCATCAGCGCAATAAACATGTGCACCACTATCTGGTTCTGGCCTATATACCCCACCACATGATATCCCTCCCTCCGCTCTATAAATAGACAGCGAACCAGCTCCCACACACTCAAACGAGCTACCATTCCATTTGGATACTTGGCCAGCACCGCATGTAGCAACATAGGTATCACAACGAAAATACCCGCTACCGTCCGTGCGGCAAATACTATTTGGAGGCATGGTGTTATATCCTGGCACGCCAGGCAACCAGGAGGGTATATCACACACTATCGATCCAGCCTCATTTGAACGACACATTCTGTAAGCCGTATTACTGTTACTGATTCCAGTCGAAATATCGCAAATCATTTTTCCATCACTGCCCAACCGACAAAGTTTATTGGTGGTGTTGCTTCCTAACCCACTTAGC
>JBILMH010000017.1:0-30827 GCA_044375625.1 Alphaproteobacteria bacterium | reverse complement strand
ACAAATTTTGGTTATCGGTGGTGGGCCAGCCGGCTATACCGCCGCCATTTACGCCGCCCGTGCTAACCGCCAACCCATGTTGGTGCAAGGACCCCAACCAGGTGGGCAGTTGACGGTTACCACTGAGGTGGAAAACTTTCCTGGCTTTGCCAACCCCATCCAAGGCCCCTGGTTGATGGAGCAGATGGAGGCACAGGCCAAGCATGTCGGCACGCAATTAATCTATGACATCATCGCGCAAATCGACCTGAACCAGCGGCCATTTAAGGCTGTTGGCGACAGTGGCGATATTTACCTGGCCGACAGCGTTATCATCGCCACAGGGGCGCAGGCGCGTTGGCTTGGTCTGCCATCCGAAACCCTGTTCCGCGGCTTTGGTGTGTCGGGCTGTGCCACCTGCGACGGCTTTTTCTATAAGGGCAAGCGGGTGGCGGTTATCGGCGGCGGCAATACCGCGGTTGAGGAGGCGTTGTTTCTGTCAGGCCTGGCCGCCGAAGTGGTGTTAATCCACCGCCGCGATTCCCTGCGCGCGGAAAAGGTGTTGCAGCAGCGGTTGTTGGATAAGCCCAACGTCACCGTGCTGTGGAATCATGAGGTGGCTGAAGTGTTGGGCACCCGCAAAGCGGATGGTCAGGCAGAGGCGGTGACAGGCCTGCGGCTTAGCGATATCAACAGCCAGGCGACGACCGACATTGCGGTGGATGGGGTTTTTGTCGCCATCGGCCATGATCCCGCCACCAGCCTGTTTAAGGGGCAGTTGGAAACCGACGCGCACGGCTATCTGCTGACCCAGCCTGACAGCACCCTTACCAGCATTCCTGGCGTTTTTGCCGCGGGCGATGTGAAGGATAAGGTGTATCGCCAGGCAGTGACGGCGGCAGGGTTGGGCTGTATGGCGGCGCTGGACGCCGAACGCTGGCTGAATGACCAGCCAGCGGTTGCTAAGGCGGCTTAGGCTTAGTCCTGCTCTGCAGCTTGCTCCGCCTGCTCGATTTCGGCTTTTTTGGTGACGCTGCGCCACAGTTTTTCTGAGGCGGACTTCAGCTGGCCACAGGCGGCCAAAATATCACTGCCCCTGGGGGTGCGGATTGGCGCGGAAAGCCCCGCAGCCCACAGAATATCGGCAAATTCCTCAATCCGCTCTGGCGGCGAGCAGCGATAGTTGGTACCTGGCCAGGGGTTAAAGGGTATCAGGTTAATTTTGGCTGGAATTTTGTGCAGCAACCCAACCAGGCGGCGGGCATCCTCCAGGCTGTCGTTCACCCCATCCAACATGACGTACTCAAAGGTGATGCGGCGGAAACGGTCGCTGGGATAGGCGCGGCAGGCCGCCAACAGCTCCGCAATGTTGTATTTGCGGTTCAGCGGCACAATCTCATCCCGCACCACATCGCGGGCGGCGTGCAGGGAAACAGCCAGGGAGATCCCCAACTCCTCCCCCACCCTTGCGATCATCGGCACCACCCCCGCGGTTGACAGTGTGACGCGCCGTTTGGAGAAGTTCAGCCCATCCTCCTGCAACAGGCGGCGCACGGCGGCCGATACCTGCTCATAATTGTACAGCGGCTCCCCCATGCCCATAAAGACAATGTTGGTCAGGCGGCGGTCTGGGCGATCGGCTGGCCAATCGCCCAACACATCCTTGGCCAACAACACCTGCCCCAAAATTTCTGCCGCGGTCAGATTGCGCACCAAATTTTGCGTGCCCGTGTGACAAAAACGGCAGTTCAGGGTGCAACCGACCTGGCTAGAAACGCACAGGGTGCCGCGATCCGATTCAGGGATAAACACACACTCCACCTCCTGCCCATCGGCCAGGCGTAGCAACCATTTGATGGTACCATCCTGCGACACCTGCTGCTGGCTGATTTGCGGGCGCGCCAGAAAGGCAACCTCGGCCAGGCTGGCGCGTAACGCCTTTGGCCAGGTGGTTAGATCGCTGATATGCTGAACCCCCTGCCGCCAGATCGCCTGTTGCACCTGTTGCCATCGCCATTTGGGCAACGCAACCCCGCCCAGGCGCGCCTGCACCTCCGCCCAACCAGCGGTCAACAAGTCGATGGGCGCATGACCCACTGCCGCCGCCGCTCCTTCTTCTCCCTCTGCCAAAGGGGCAACAGGAACAGCGGCGGGGATATTATCGGGATTGGTGGGAACGGAATTGATGGTCAGCATTTGCTCGTAAACATTGTGATGGTCTATGCTCTTGTCTAATAGTATTATTACGTTTGCGAATTCTAAAGCATACTTCGTAAAAAAGCGAGAGGGTTTCCATGGCACAGCCAGGCTTCAGTTTATTGGCCATCGCAGTTTGGCAGCGTCTGGCGTTGCTAAGCCTACTGCTGATCGGCCTATGGGGCGCCGTTATTTGGGCGTTGCAATAAACCATGGCTGTCACCCTGCAAGACATCACCATTGCCTATGGCCGCCAGCCCGCGGTGCATCATGTCAGCGGTCAATTTGCCACAGGGTCGCTAACCGCGGTGGTGGGTCCAAATGGCGCGGGCAAAAGCACGCTGATTAAGGCGATTGCCGGCCTGTTGCCGATTGAATCGGGGCAAATCCTGCTGGATGGCATCAGCCCCCAAGACATCGCCTATTTGCCGCAGCAGGCGCAGATTGATCGTAGCTTTCCGATTAGCGTGCAAGAAATGGTGATGATGGGGCTGTGGCGCACCCGGGGCAGCTTTCTTAGCTGGCGGACGGCCGATCGTGCAGCAGCGCGTGAGGCGATGGCGGCGGTTGGTCTGCATCACCTGGCCGATTCACCGATTAGCAACCTATCGGTTGGCCAATTTCAACGCACCCTGTTTGCCCGCCTGCTGTTGCAACAGGCCAAACTGATTTTGTTGGATGAACCCTTTAACGCGTTGGACAGCAATACCACGATCGATTTGTTGCGGTTGTTGCGGGGCTGGCATGATGAGAAACGAACCGTTATCTGCGTGCTGCACGACCTAAATCTGGCGCAGGAGCATTTCCCCGAAACCCTGGTGCTGGGGCGTGAGGCGATCGCCTGGGGCGCCACCGCACAAACCCTGTCAGCCGATACCATGACCGCCGCCCGCAACAAAATCGCCACGGCGTATTAGCCTGTCATTGGTTTTTTAAAGGGATAGCCTTAAGCCAGCCTAAGCTTCGCTGCGCACCGCTTTGCAGGAAATATCCTGCTGGCTAAGCACGCCACAGGCATCGACGGCGTCACTGCGATCCAACCCGGTCAGGCGCACTTGGAACAGTTTGACACCATCGCGATTAATCTTGGCCAGGGTTGGGCGTTTGTTGCTGGGCACCACTTGGCGCAGATGCTGGCTGGCCTCCCGCAGGATTTTTTGGGCGGTGGTTTTGGTTTTGTAGGCACCCAATTGGATAATCCAAGAATCCGATGCCTTGTTGGCTTTGGCGACCTTGGCTTGTTTTGAACCCCGTGCCACCGCGGGCGTTGCGGCGGCAGCGGATTTTTCCGCACGCACCATTTTGGCGTTGGTATTGGGGCGATTGCCCGAAGAAATCACCACAGGTTGCCGCTGTACCGCGGGTTCAACCTGCACCGCCTGCACCGTTTGATAGACGGCCTGTTGCACCGATTCGGTTGCCACCGATGGCGATTGATCGGCCACGGTTTGGTAAGCGGTTGACTCTGGCGGGGATGCTTGCGCCACCCTGGGCACCGATTGGCCAATGGTTGCCGTGGCAAAACCCTGATTCATCAGGCTGGCCATGCGGCGATCGCGGGCGGCCGCACTCGACCCACCCATCACCACGCCAACCAACCGCACCCCGCCCCGCTTGGCAGAGGTCACGACGTTAAAGCCCGACATTCTAACATAGCCCGTCTTCATCCCATCCATACCAGCATAACTGCCCAGCAGCCGATTGTGATTCGGATAGGTTCGACCCCGAAAGGTAAAGCTGCGCGTGCTGAAATAGGGATAGTATTGCGGAAAGTCCCGTTGCAACGCTAAGCCCAACACCACCTGATCACGGGCGGTGGTAACCTGCTGAACATCGGGCAAGCCCGAAGCGTTTGTATAGCGTGTCCGCGTCATGCCCAATTGACGCGCCTTTGCGGTCATGATTTGGCCAAAGCGCTCCTCACTGCCCCCCAAAGCCTCCGCCAAAACACTGGCGGCATCGTTGGCTGAGCGGGTTACCAGCCCCAAAATGCAGTCTTCAACCTTAATGGTTTGCCCTGCCCGCAACGCCAAATTGGTCGGGGATCGGCTGGCCGCATGAGCCGACACAGGCAGGCTTTGTTGCAATCCCAACCGTCCCGCCCGCAAGGCGTCAAAAGTCAGGTACAGGGTCATCATCTTAGTCAGGCTGGCGGGATGGCGCAACTCATCAACCCGATCTTGCACCATGATTTGCCCGCTGTTGGCATCCACAATCATGGCGGCGCCCTTTGGATTGCTGGCGGCCTGTTCAGCGCGCGGTTGGCCACGGGCAAAGGCGGGTTCGGCGGTCAGCAGGGTGACCGCAAACAGCAGGGCAAAACAGGGAAGCAACCGAGCGCAATACAAAATGGTATCCTCAGCCTTAAAAGGGGATGAATCTCGTCACAAAAATCTTCGCCGAACAGCTGGCCACAGGCCAACCATAATCGAATATTCTATTTTTAATAATCCTATCACTGTGTCAAGGCTTTGACAATAAGCCCATGACCGCCATTAAACAATTGTTAACCACTGATTGCCCCCATTACGGGCGACTGATAGGCCTTTCCATAGCGTTGATGCAGGGCGCCCGCAACACAGGGTGGCACAAAACCATCAATCTTGCCCCCCAGCTTGGCGATTTCCTTAACAAAGCGTGATGAGATAAAATGATAGCGGTCGGCCGCCATCAGGAAAATGGTTTCCACCTCAGAATCCAGGCGGGCATTCATCGCCGCCATCTGAAATTCATACTCAAAGTCCGATACCGCCCGTAACCCGCGCACAATGGCGTTGGCGTGATGCGTGCGGGCAAAATTCACCAACAGCTGATCAAAACCCAGGACTTTGACGGGGCTGGCCAGCTTTTCGGTCAGCAAGGCTTGATCAACCAACGCGACCCGCTCCGTCAGGGAAAACATCGGCCCCTTATCCTGATTAACCGCCACCGCCACAATCAGCTGATCCACCAGCCGACTAGCGCGCGCGATAATGTCCATATGCCCCAGCGTTACGGGATCAAAGCTGCCAGGATAAATGCCAATGCGGGGTGCGGTCATGGTTGAAATTCTTCAAGGGTTTGGGAAAAAGGGGATACCCCACACAGCTTTTGCGGGCAATCTTAACAGCAGTTGCCCATTGTTGCCAGCCAATGTTGCCAGCCAAACTATCCGTTCACGGCACGGCAGGCCACGCCGCCCCCCCCCCCCCCACCCCGAGCCCGCTGCACCGTTCTTGCCTTTTGGCTGGGCATCGGCTAGCTGTTAAGCAGGCTTTGTTTCTGCCTTACCAATTTTCGCCCCCTTTTTCGCCTTCAGGACATTCGCCATGACCACCCTTTTTGATAGCCTGAAACTGGGTGACCTGACCCTGCCCAACCGCCTGGTGATGGCGCCGCTGACCCGTATGCGCAGTCGGCAGCCTGGCAACATTCCGCACAGCCTGAACGCCACCTATTACGCCCAGCGCGCCTCGGCTGGCTTAATTGTGTCGGAGGCGACCCAGGTGTCGCAGCAGGGGCAGGGCTATACCGATTACCCCAGCCTGAACAGCCAGGCGGCCTAGATTTTGGGCTAAGAGTATTTAATGCTGCACCTGCTGCACCTCTGCAACAACACCATTTGGCGGCGCCTTAAACAACGTATCGACGTCGGTGCCCAGCGTTCTTAGCCCGCCAATAATCGATACAGCAATCAGCATCGCCACCAGGGCGTATTCCATCACATTGCTGGTTTTTTCCTTCGTTTGATCATTGTGATCTGGTTGCATCGACCCCCCCGTCTAAAATTTCGTTCTTCCTTTTTCAATCTATATTCAAATGACAAAGATTTTATTACGATTTTTCGCACGGGTTTTTTTACGGGTTATAGTCGTTCCAATTTAGAAATATACAGCCTGCGAAAATGTTACGAGGTCGAGAAACGGATCGGAGTGTACACAGAAGTACATGAGCACCGTATCGCAGAGATCGTGACATTTGCAGCACTGGAGATTTTTAAAGTGGAATGACTATAGGATTGATGCTTGACCACAGGCGGGCAAATCCCCATGCTGATGCCATGACCAAGCGTTTTTTTATGTTCTGCTCCACCCTGTTGTCCCCCAACCTTCCCTGGGCGAATTTTTTCACGGTGTTGCGGTTGGCGTTAATCCCGATGATCGTTGGCCTGCTGGCGATTGCAGCGGGATGGAGCGGGTGGTTGGCATGGTTCCTGTTTCTGGTGGCGGCGGCCAGCGATTGGTTGGATGGTTATCTGGCGCGGCGGTTGCAACAACAAAGTGCTTTTGGCATCTGCCTGGATCCGATTGCGGATAAGGTGTTGGTGCTGGTGGTGCTGATCACCCTGTTAACCTTGCAACAGCTGCCCGCCATCGCCCTGATTCCCGTTGGCCTAATTTTAACGCGGGAGGTTTTGGTGGCCGGCCTGCGCGAATTTTTGGCGCTGCGGCAACTGCCGATGCCCGTCACCTATCTGGCGAAGATCAAAACCACCCTGCAACTGCTGTGCCTTACCCTGCTGCTGCTGCCGCTACCATCGGCGCAGGTGGGCGGCCAATGGCTGTTGTGGATCAGCGCGGCGGTGACGGCCTATACCGGCCTGCAATACGCCTGGCAAGCCAAAAAGCACATGGGACTGGCGCTGTAAGGGGGGCGTTATTTTGAAGTGGCTTAAAGTGACTTGAAGTCGTCTTTGGCGCACATAGAGTGCGTCATGCCCGCCCCTTAGCCGCCCAGGCTCTTACAGGCAAATGAAAGGGTTCATCGGGCGCATCGGTGACCAGATTCATCAGCGTCGTTCGCACTTTTTCGCGCATATCATCATCCAAACTTAGGGCAAAGGCGGGCACTGTTCCCTGACCACCCAGGAAAAACGACCAATACGCATCAAAATTTTCAAATTCTGCATCGATTTCTATGGGATCTACGGTTGGCTGCACCCATCCAGCCTCCTGAACAATTTGCAAAAGATTGTCACGCTTGCTGATGGGAAAGCGATTGCCTGAATCCATTTCTTGCACTCTGGGGGCATCACAAAGCTGGGCAGCATCCCAGAATTTTCGTATCGGCTGCATCCCATCTGCAAAATCCCAAATATAAAGCCCCAGCATCGCTCCCTGTTTGGCAATGCTGGCCATTTCCTTCAGCATTGCGGGCGGTGAATCCACAAAATTAAGCACCAAACCCGATACAACCAAGTCATATGTTCTTTTAGGAAGGTTGGTATTTTGAGCATCAGCGGTCAAAAATTCTACATTGTCAGACTGAATGCGCTGCTTCGCAAAAGACAGATAGGATGGCGATTGATCTAGACTGGTCAAGTTACGACAAACATTGTTGGCCAACAGCGCTTCACTTAAGGCACCCGTACCGCAACCCATATCAATACAGGCATCCAAACCTGCCTTATCAACCCCTAACCAGCGAATAAATTTGTCGGCGATTTGACGACTCCACTGACCGTTATATTTTTCATAGATTTCGCCATCCGACCATAAATTGACAGTCATTACATCAGTCTCCTTTGTTGAATTTAGCACAAGAGAATTTCTACCGCGATATATTCCCCATCAACCCGCATCCGCCAGCAGGATTTGACGAATTAAGGCCAAATCGTTGGGCACGACCTGATAGCGTTCGGGCAGGCTGGCTTGGCTTTCTAACATCGGGTGGCTGGGCGGCTCCACCCCCAAAGCCTGCCTTACCGCATCGGGAAATTTGGCGGGGTGGGCACAGGCCAGGCTGACCACCGATGAACCCTCCCCCCCCTCATCAGCCAATTGGTCGCGCAGGCGTAGCGCCGCCGTCATCGCCACCGCGCTGTGCGGATCCAGCAGATAGTCATAGCGGTTGTGGATTTCCCGAATGGTGGCCAGGGTTTCGGCATCGCTGACCGCGCTGGCGGTGAAATCCTGGCGATAGCGGGCATGGGCAGCGCCGCTTAGCTGATACAGCCCCGTCCGCTGATACCCCGCCAGGGTGTCGGCCAGCCCCGCCGTGTCACGGCCATAAGCTTCGGCGACGTAGCGTTCAAAATTGCTGGGAATCAGAATGTCCATAGCGGGGCTAAGGCTGGGGCGCACCTGATTGGCCTGCGACCGCCCATCCTGCCACAATTGGAACAGCGCATCGTTGTGGTTGGTGGCTGCCACCAGGCGACCAATCGGCCACCCCCCCTGTTTCAGCGCATAACCCGCATAGACATTGCCGAAATTGCCGCTGGGCACCACGAAATTGGGTTGCTGCCCCGGCAATTGTTGGCAGGCGGCGGCGTAGTACACCATTTGCGCCATCAGGCGGAACCAGTTGATGGAGTTGACCGCCGCCACGGGCGCGCGCGCCGCCACCGCGGGATCCAACAACAGCTGCTTAACCAGCCGTTGGGCATCATCAAAACTGCCCTCCACCGCCAGGATTCGAACATTGCTGGCCGTGGCGGCAACGGTGGTCATCTGCCGCCGCTGGGCGGGCACGATCCGCTCATGCGGATAGAGAATCGTCATCTCAATATTGGGGCGGTTGGCAAAGGCCGCCGCCGCCGCCGCGCCCGTATCACCGCTGGTCGCCACAATCAGCTGAAGCTGGCTGCCCCGTTGTTCCAACAGCCACGCCATCGCCCGCGCCAACAGTTGCAGGGCGTAATCCTTAAAGGCCAGGGTGGGGCCGTGAAACAGCTCCAACACATACAAATCCTCCTCCAACTGATGCAGGGGGGCAACCAGCGGGCTGGTAAAATCGCGATAGGCCTCCGCAATCCATTGCCGCATCACCGCCTGGGGGATGGCATCGCCAACAAAGGGGGTAATGACCGCCAGGGCTAAATCTTGATAGCTCAACGCTTCGCCAGCGGGGCTAACAGGGATGGATGGCCAAGAATTGGGGACATACAGCCCGCCATCGCTGGCCAATCCCGCCAGGGTCACGGTCGAAAAATCAAACTGGGCATCCAAATTGCGGGTGGAGTGGTAGCGCATGGGGTCAAGGTCTCCGGGTGTTATAAGCGATTCATGCTAAGGCGTTTGGGGCTTTGTTGATTGACGATGCACGGCGGCGGCCAATCTGGCCTTCACCATCATGACCACCCAACCCAGTGCCAACAACAGCCAGGTCAGGGCGTATTGCAAATGGTTGTTGGGCAGGTCAAGATTTTTATCGACCAGCCATTTTTGTTGATCCGGATCAAAGCTGGCCACCTGCAAATACAGCTGGCTGCGAAAGCTGGTGCCATCCTTACCCAACCGCTTTGGCATCGCCGCCAAATCCATCCACCACCAATCGCCCTGAACGGGGTTGGCGGGCATAAAACGGCTGATGGACGGGGCGGGCAGGGCAAAGGCCTGAACCGCGGTGGGAATCGCCGTGTTTTTGCTGGAAAGCAGGGGGCTGGTGGGCGTATCAACAGGCGCCTCCGCCGTTGGCGCCGTGCAAATGTCGGTCTTGTCCCAGGGAAAGGCCAGGGCAACGCTGCCCGCCGCTGCGGGAAAATCTGCCCAACAGACGCACCGCCGCCCCAACTGCCCCGCTTGATTGGCCTGATTTTGCAGGGGGAAACAATTGGCGCGATCCAACGCCAGGGTCAGGTCATAGCCGCGATAGGGCTTCAGCGCACCGGCTGCCGCTGCATCAGCGGGGGGGGCGTTAAAACCCGTGGCAATTTCCTGCAACAACGCCTGTTTCTGCCCCAACCGTTGCCATTGCCAACCGCTAAGCCCCAACAGCAACAGGGTGCCCGCCGCGATGACCAGCCAATCGCCTAAACGCAGCTGGCGCAGCGATGGCAGCAACAGGCGGAAGAACGGCATTAGACAGGCAACCGCTGGCGCAGCTGACAAAGACGTTGCAGCAGGGGATCGTGCCAACGCCATACCATCATGCTGGCCAGTACGCCGATGCCAATGCCAATCAGGCCAAAACCCGCCCAGCCAATCTGCTTAATAATTGGCAGCAGGGATTGCCCCGCTTCCATGTAAATCGACACAAACAGAAACAGCCACACCACGTCAACAAAGTGCCAGTACCAGGCCGCCGCCTCAAACCCCACATGATGATCCGGCTTAAACTGCCCCTTACGCGCCCGCAGCAGGCAGACCAGCAGAAAAGTTGTGCCCACAAAAACGTGAAAGCCGTGAAAGCCAGTCGCCATATAGAAATTGGTCGGATAGACCCCATCCTTAAAGGCAAAGCTGGCATGATGATACTCAAAGGCCTGCACGCCTGAGAAAATCACGCCCAGCAGCACGGTCAGCAATAAGGCCTGCACCACCTCCACCCGCACATTCTCCCGAATTGCCTCATGCGCCCAGGTGACGGTGCATCCAGACAGCAGCAGGATCAGGGTGTTCAGCAAAGGCAGCTCCATCGCATCCAATGTTTTGATGGTTTTTGGCGGCCACACCCCACCAATTTCGGGGGTTGGAAACAGGCTGGCGTTGAAAAATGACCAAAAGAACGCCACGAAAAACATCACTTCTGACGCGATGAACAGCGCCATACCAATCCGCAAACCGCGCTGAACCGCGCTGGTGTGATGACCACCTTTGACCGCTTCCCGCACGACATCACGCCACCATATCGCCATACAGCTTAACAGGCTTATACCGCCCAGCCCCATCAGCCAGGGTTTATAGCCATGAAAAAACAATGCCGAGCCCAGCGCCAAAAATCCTACCGAAAAAGCCGTCAAAATCGGCCAAGGGCTGGGGTCAACCAGGTGATAAGGGTGTTTGGGCGAATGATTGTTGCTGTTGGCCATCAGAAAATCCAAGAAAGGTTAGCAAAAGATTGGTGAAAAAATTGGTGAAAAGCTGTGGGCAAATTGGTTGTAGGCGAAAGCCCCCCTTATTTAAGAAGCGGGCGCACGGTTTGGCAAGACCGAAGGCGCATCGGACTTATTCGTTTGATTGGGCGATAGATGCAAAGGCGGATTGGCTGTGGCAGCTGCATTAGGAGCTGTATTGGTAGCCGCATTAGCCTGCGTCGCCTGATTCTTGGCATCCCCCTTTACCTCAAAATAGGTGTAGGACAGGGTGATGGTGTGCAGATCGTCCAGCTCAGCATCCTTTTCAATTTCGGGATCCACAAAGAAACTGACGGGCAGATCAACGACTTGACCAGGGTTCAGATGCTGCGCCTGGAAACAAAAACACTGAATCTTATTGAAATAAGGCGCGATTTTTTCGGGAGTGACGTTATAGCTGGACATCACCGTGACGGGTTTATCGGATTGGTTAACCAGTCGGTATTGCGCCAAAAAGGCCTGCCCCCCCCGCACCGACACCTGCGCCTGCAGCGGGCGAAAATCCACCAGCAGGTTGGGGGCATGATCGGCGTTAAAGCGGATGGTGAATTGGCGATCGCTCTGCTGCAAAGCCCCCTGACCCAGCTGGCTTGCCACCTTAGGCGTGCCACCAAAGCCCGTCACCTGGCAAAACAGGCGGTACAGCGGCACCGAGGCAAAGGACAGCCCCAGCATGACCACCACCACCCCCACAATCCACCAGGCCGCCTTGCGGTTGCTGCGTTTCGGGTCATGAACGGCGGCATGCTGTGGGTCAATCATTTAGTGCAACCTTCCACCGTTTAGAACAGGCCGATTTGGGGTTATCAAAACCACCCATCCATTAGCGTCGCTTACACCCAATACCAAAACTTCAGAGACAAATTTGCCAATTTGCTTAGGGGGGAAGTTGACCACCGCCAGAATCTGGCTACCAACCAACTCCTCAGGGTTATAATGCTGGGTAATCTGAGCGGAGCTTTTTTTGATTCCGATCTCCGCACCAAAATCAATCGTCAGTTTGATCGCGGGCTTGCGCGCCTCAGGGTAAGGTTCGGTCGCCAAAACCGTCCCAGCCCGAATATCCACCGCCAAAAAATCATCATAACTAATCGTCATTTTACCCTCCTAACAACGCATGATCGGCAACCAGCGCCACAAACAACCCAAACAGATAGATAATGCTGCAGCCAAACACACGGCTGGCCAGCTTGGCCATCGCCTCATCCCCCGCCGCCTGCTTCAGCCTGTAGCAGCTGGCCACGAACCAAAGCCCCAGCCCCAGTGCAACCACGGTATACAGCCCACCCGTTAGGCCGAAGACCGCTGGCAGCAGGCTGACGGCCAGGCAAATCAGGCTGTACCACCAAATCTGTTGCACCGTGGCGGGCAGGCCGACAATGACGGGCAGCATCGGGGTGTTGGCGCGGGCGTAGTCGGCGCGCAGGTTGATGGCCAACGCCCAAAAATGGGGGGGCGTCCACACAAAAATCAGCAGAAACAGCAACCAGGGTAACAGCGCGGTTTGGCCAGTCGCCGCCGCCCAGCCAATGACGGGGGGCAATGCCCCCGCCGCGCCACCAATCACAATGTTCTGCGTGGTGCGGGGCTTAAGCCAAATGGTGTAAATTCCAACATAAAAAACAATGGTCAGTGCCAACAGTCCCGCCGCCAGGCTGTTCACCTGCACCGCCATCACCACCACCGACAACAGCGCCAACGCCGCCGCAAAAATCAGCGCCATGGTGGGGTGCAGCCGCCCTGCGGGCAGGGGGCGGTTCTGGGTACGGGTCATCAACCCATCGCTGCCGCGCTCCCACCACATGTTCAGCGCCCCCGCCGCGCCCGCGCCCACCGCAATGCACAGCATCGCCAACAGGGCTTGCAGGGTTGGTAGATGGACGGGCGCCAGATACATCCCCACCCAGCTGGTAAAGATCACCAGCGCCATCACCCGTGGCTTCAGCAATTGCCAATAATCGCGTAATTGTCCTGGCCAGGGGCTGGCCAAGGCCGCCGCCACGCCCGCCGTGTCGCCTGACGCACCAGCATCAGCAGCACCAGGGCTAGCGGGAGGCGAAAAGGGTGATTTGGCAGCAGGTTTGGGCATCAGTTTGGCTGGCCACCCTTAATGCCCGCCGGCCACATCGGCAGGCAACGCAGGGGGCGTGTCAAAACTGTGGAACGGTGGCGGCGATGACACCGTCCATTCCAGGGTGGTTGCCCCCTCACCCCACGGGTTATCGCCCGCCTTACGCTTTGCAATAAACAGATCCAACACCACCACCAGGAAGAACAACGTGGCCGCCCCAGAGATATAGGAGCCGATGCTGGCCACATAGTTCCACCCTGCATAGGCGTCAGGATAGTCGGGAATCCGCCGTGGCATCCCCGCCAGCCCCAAAAAGTGCATCGGGAAAAAGGTCAAATTAACGCCGATAAAGCTCAGCGCAAAGTGAATCTTGCCCAGCGTTTCGTTGTACTGATAGCCACTCATTTTACCAATCCAATAGTAAAATGCCGCGAAAATCGCAAACACCGCGCCCAGGCTAAGCACATAGTGAAAGTGCGCCACGACGTAATAGGTGTTGTGCAACACCTGATCCACACCCGCGTTGGCCAGCACGATTCCCGTCACCCCACCAACCGTGAACAGAAAGATAAAACCAATCGCCCACAGCATCGGGGTTTTGAAGCTGATGGATCCGCCCCACATGGTCGCAATCCAGCTGAACACCTTAATCCCAGTCGGTACTGCAATAAACAGGGTGGCGGCGGTGAAATAGGCCTTGGTATCGGTGCTAAGACCCGCGGTGTACATATGGTGTGCCCACACGACAAAGCCCAACACACCAATGCCAACCATGGCGTACACCATCCCCAGATAGCCAAAAACAGGCTTTTTGGAGAAGGTGGAAACAATGTGGCTGACGATACCAAAGGCTGGCAAAATCATGATGTATACTTCGGGGTGGCCAAAGAACCAAAACAGATGTTGGTACAGCAAGGGATCGCCGCCCGTGGCGGGATCAAAAAAGCTACCGCCAAAGTTGCGGTCAACCAGCAACATGGTGATGGCGCCCCCCAAAACGGGCAAAGATAGTACCAGCAAAAAGGCAGTTACCAACATTGACCACACGAACAACGGCATTTTGTACCACCCCATGCCAGGCGTGCGCATGTTGAAAATGGTCACGATAAAGTTAATTGCCCCCAGGATGGAGGAGGCTCCCCCCAAATGCAGGCTGAAAATTGCTAAATCGACCGCGGGGCTGGAATGGCTGACAATACCACTGAGCGGGGGATAAACCGTCCAACCAGTCCCTACCCCCTCGCCCACAAAGGCGGAAGCCACCAACAGAGAAAAGGCGGGAACCAACAACCAAAAAGAAATGTTGTTGAGCCGTGGAAACGCCATATCGGGCGCGCCAATCATCAACGGCACAAACCAATTGCCAAAGCCCCCAATCAGGGCGGGCATCACCACAAAAAAGACCATGATCAGGCCGTGGGCGGTAATCCAAACATTCCATTGCTGATAATTGGTGCCGATAATTTGCATGCCAGGCTCCATCAGCTCTGCCCGCATCAGTACCGAAATCAGACCACCAATCAGGCCAGCAAAAATCGAAAAGATAATGTAAAGCGTGCCGATATCCTTATGGTTGGTTGACAGCAACCACCGCCGCCAACCAGTCGGATGGTGATCGTCATGATGCGCGGTGTTGTGAGGAGTTTTGGTTGAACCATAAGCCATTGTTAAAGGCTCCTTACGTTAGTTTTTAAGGCTGGAAACAGGGGAATCGGAGGCAGGGGCACTGCCGCTAACGGCAGAAACATCGGGCAGGGGCTGACCCGCCGCGGTTTTTTGCTTGGCCAGCGCCAACCACTTGTCATAGTCGGCTTTGGGCAGGGCGTGCACCACAATCGGCATAAAGCCATGATTGACACCGCAAATCTGCATGCATTGACCATAGAATGTGCCAGGCTTATCAATCCGCACCCAAGCCTCGGTCAATTTGCCTGGCACGGTGTTGCGATGAATCCCCAGCGCGGGCACCATCCAACCATGAATCACGTCCGCGCCAGTGAATTGCAGCCGAACAACCTCTCCTACCGGCAGCACCATCGGGTTATCCACCTCCAGCAGGCGTTTTTGGCCAGGCTTCAACTCCTCCGTCGGAATCATACGCGAATCAAAATCCAACGCTGGCGCAACGGGTTCGGCATTGGCGGCAAGATTGGCGGCAGGTAGCGCCACGTTCTCACCCTCTTTTTTGCCGGCATCCTTGCCCTTGTCATCGGCAGGCTTAGCGTCATCGGCGTAAACATATTGCCAATACCATTGATGGCCAACAATTTTAACAGTCATTGAAGCTTCGGGATTCTGGCCACCGTAATACAGCAGGCGGAAGGATGGCACCGCCAACACAATCAGGATTAGGGCTGGAATCGCAATCCACACCACCTCAAGCGGCAGGTTGTGGGTGCGTTTCGATGCAACAGGGTTCTTGCTAGCGCGGAATCGCACCACGACCACCACCAACAACGCAAAAACAAACAGCACGATGCCAAAGATAACGTACAACAACCAATGGTGCAGGTTGTGGATTTTTTCCTTAATCGGGCTAAAGGCGGGCTGCATCCCCAATTGCCACTGGTGCGCGGTCGCCTCAACCCCTGAATTGCTCAACTGATCCACGGCGGGCGATGCGGGTACACTGGCCGCCAGGGTTGGTTGCGGCGATAGCAGAATGAGTGCCAACGCCAATCCCGCGATGAAGAACAGCGCAATCGCCGACTTCGCTGCATAAGGACGAAATTTCACTAAAAATTGAGCCATAAGACTATCTTATCAAGAACCGGGGGGTACCGGAAATTGGAACCAGCTTGGCTGCAACGCCGCGCCACCACCACAACAAAGGTCATCGCCTGACCAACGGGGGGGGCAGTTGACAATTGCATCTAAACCACCAACGTTATTTAACATAGTTGACGCCAAACACCAGCCCAAACTTAGTGGCGCCTCGCCAGTCGCCTTGCCAGTCGCTAAGCCCCCATCAATCAGCTTTAACAATTGGTTGATATGTTTTAAATTAGGATGATATCCCAACAAACTCCCTGCCCCCTTCTTTTTACCAAAAGCACCGCCCGATGACCCAGAACTTATCCCCCGCCCAAAATTCTGCATCAGCCCCCCAATTTTCGGCTGAAGACATTTTCTTTACCCAATTGGGGCTACCGCTGCCCGCCACCCGCGATGCGGTTACCGAATCCCTGCGCCTGGCCGATGGGGGGGAGCTGTTTTTGGAATACCGCCAATCGGAAAATTTGGTGTTTGACGATGGCCGCCTGAAAACCACCGCTTTTGACAGCCAGGCTGGCTTTGGCCTACGCGCTATCAGCGGCGAACAGGTTGGCTATGCCCACAGCAGCGATTTGTCGTTGGCCGCAATCAACCGTGCCAGCGCGGCAGTACAGGCCGCTATCGGCGGCGGGCATGGCCAAATCGCCTTGGCCGCGCCGCAGGGGCAACCGCTGTATCGCGCCCTTAACCCGTTGGAGCTGATGCCCTTTGAAGAAAAAGTTAAACTGTTGCAGGAGATTGATCATTTCGCCCGCAGCCTGGATCCGCGGGTGGTACAGGTCAGCTGCGCCCTGTTGGGTCAGTGGCAGGCGGTGGCGATTATTCAACGCGATGGCCGCCTGGTTCAGGATATTCGGCCGCTGGTGCGCATGAACGTTAGCGTGGTGGTGGAGGAGCATGGCCGCCGCGAAGTCGGTGGGCGTGGCGCAGGGGGTCGGGAGGCCTATGAACGCTATTTCGCCCCCGATTTCTGGCAGGGGCTGGCACGGGAGGCGCTGGCGCAAGCCCTGGTCAACCTGCGCGCTATCCCCTGCCCCGCTGGCGAAATGACGGTGGTGTTGGGGCCTGGCTATCCAGGCGTTCTGCTGCATGAGGCGGTTGGCCATGGGTTGGAGGGGGATTTTAACCGCAAGGAAACCTCAGCCTTTGCCAACCTAATCGGCTCACAGGTGGCGGCCAAGGGCGTTACCGTCGTCGATGATGGCACGATTGCCGGCCGTCGTGGATCGCTGAACGTCGATGATGAGGGGGTCAGCACCAGCAACACGGTATTGATTGAGGATGGTATTCTTAAGGGCTATATGCAGGACAGCCAGAACGCCAATTTGATGGGCAAGGCCTCCACCGGCAATGGCCGTCGCCAATCCTTTGCCCACGCGCCCATGCCGCGCATGACCAACACCTATATGCTGGGCGGCAACCATCAACCCGATGAAATTATTGCCAGCGTGAAACGGGGCATCTATGCCGTCGATTTTGGCGGCGGGCAGGTCGATATTACTTCGGGCAAGTTCGTTTTCTCAGCCGCTGAGGCCTATTTGATTGAGGATGGGCAGATCAAAACGCCGGTGAAGGGCGCAACCCTGGTCGGTCATGGTCCCACCGCCCTGAAACAAATCAGCATGATTGGCAACGACATGCGGTTGGATTCGGGCATCGGCACCTGTGGCAAGGATGGTCAGGGCGTGCCCGTTGGCGTTGGTCAACCCACCCTACGCCTGGACAACATGACCGTCGGCGGCACCGAAGTTTAGATCATTATTGATAGCAAAAAAATTAGACTGCGCGGAACACCAGGCTGGCGTTGGTGCCACCAAATCCAAAAGAATTGGACAGGGCAACGTTGACCGTCTTTTCTTTGGCCTGCAGCGGCACCAGATCAATGCCCAGGCAGGATTCTGATGGGCTGTGCAGGTTCAGGGTGGGTGGCAACACCCCATTTTGCATGGCCAGAACGCTGTAAATCGCCTCCACGCTGCCCGCTGCGCCCAACAAATGACCAATGGAAGATTTGGTGGAGGACATCGACAGCGTATCGACCGCGCTACCAAACAGCCGTTTGACCGCCTTCACCTCAATCTCATCACCCAGGGGGGTTGAGGTGCCGTGGGCGTTGATGTAATCGACCTGATCAGGGTTAATCCCAGCGTTTTTCAGCGCGCTGCGCATCGCACGGAAACCACCGTTGCCATCCTCCGACGGGGCAGTGATGTGATAGGCATCGCCCGACAGGCCATAGCCGACAACCTCAGCGTAAATTTTGGCGCCGCGCCGCTTGGCATGCTCATATTCCTCAAGCACGACAATGCCAGAGCCTTCGCCCATGACAAAGCCATCGCGATCCTGATCCCACGGGCGCGATCCCTCGGTCGGGCGATCATTGAAACTGCCGGCCAGCGCGCGGGAGGCGCAAAAACCTGCCATACCTAGGCGGCACACCGCCGCCTCCGCTCCGCCCGCCACCATCACGTCGGCATCACCGAACATAATCAGGCGGCTGGCATCGCCAATCGCGTGCGCCCCTGTGGAGCAGGCCGTCACCACCGCGTGGTTGGGTCCCTTAAAGCCATATTTTATCGATACATGGCCAGAAACCAGGTTGATTAGGGCGGAAGGGATAAAGAATGGGCTAATCCGCCGCGCGCCTTTTTCCTGCAGGGTGTAGGAGGCTTCCATAATGGCGGGCAAGCCACCAATGCCAGAGCCGATCATCACGCCAGTGCGCTCAGCCCCATCCTCATCCTGCGGTTGCCATCCAGAATCCTCAACGGCCTGAATCGCGGCCGCCAAGCCCAGATGGATAAAGCGATCCATCCGGCGCTGTTCCTTTTCAGGAATCCATTCATTGACGTCAAATTTGCCATCAGCGCGGCTTCCCTCTGGCACTTGGCCAGCAATCTGGGCGGTCAACCCCTCCACATCAAAGCTGGTAATCGCGCTGATGCCAGATTCACCAGCAATCAACTTCTGCCAATTGGCCTCCACCCCACACGCAAGGGGGGTGACTAAGCCAAGACCGGTGATAACGACACGTCGCATGATGAAGAGGGGTTTTCGTTTTCTAAGCCAAAAAGCTCTAGCCGAAACTAGGCGTTGGCCTCGATGTAGGATACCACATCGCCAACGGTGGCGATTTTTTCGGCGGCTTCATCAGGAATTTCACAGCCAAATTCTTCTTCAAAAGCCATAACCAGCTCAACGGTGTCCAGGCTGTCTGCGCCCAGGTCGTTGATGAAGTGAGATTTGTCAGAAACTTTATCTTCGGTAACATTCAGTTTTTCGGCGACAATTTTCTTTACGCGCTCGGTGACGGTCGTAGTAGTCATCGGGGCTTCCTTTCTAGGATTGAATCTAAGCGTTGTTAGATATTGGTATGGAGTGAAGCAGCAGTTGTAGGCAAGATTTTACAAAAACTCAAGCCCGAATCTTCAAGAATAAATTTATTCCCTTAAATCATCAACATACCGCCGTTAACGTGCAAAGTTTGGCCAGTTAGATAGCCAGACTCTTCCGCTGACAGGAATACAGCAGCGGCAGCAATGTCGTCAACTGTTCCAAAACGGCGCTGAGGGATTCGATCCATCATTTTGTTTTTGACCTCATCGGGCAGGCCGTCGGTCATAGCCGTGCTGATAAAGCCTGGGGCAATGACGTTACAGGTGATGTTGCGGCTGGCCACCTCCTGCGCCAGGGATTTGCTGAAACCAATCAGGCCGGCTTTGGCAGCGGCATAGTTGGTCTGCCCCGCGTTGCCCATCACCCCAACGACTGAGCTGATGCTGATAATCCGCCCCCAACGGCGCGCCATCATGTCTTTCAGCAAGGCCTTGGTCAGCCGCACCGCCGCGTTCAGGTTCAGATCCAACACCGCCTGCCAATCCTCCTCCTTCATCCTCATTAGCAGGCCATCACGGGTGATGCCCGCGTTGTTGACCAGGATGTCCACGGCCAAGCCGCGTTGCTTAATTTCTTCGGCCAAGGCGGCGGGAGCATCGGGATCCGACATATCGGCGGTCATGGTTATCAGACGATCCCCCAATTGCGCCTGCAACGCCTCCAACTTGGCGGCGCGGGTACCCGTAGCAATCACGGTTGCCCCCTGCGCCAACAATTTTTCGGCAATAGCCTGGCCAATACCGCCAGTTGCCCCCGTCACCAGGGCAGTTTTGTTCGAAAGGTCAAACATGACAGTCCTCCAATAAATGCAATCAACAACGAATGGTGATGTTATCCCACCCCCAACCCTGCGCGGCAAGAGGGTTGGCAACAAATTGCCAGGCTTTTTTGGGTGGAGGGGGCTTTTTCTGGTTGCACAATTTGTTAAAGCGATTATAGTTCACCACTCTGTGACTTAAGTCATGCATGGTTGGGGGCCTGTAGCTCAGTTGGTTAGAGCACACGCTTGATAAGCGTGGGGTCGGAGGTTCAAGTCCTCCCGGGCCCACCATGATGACAGTATGAGTAATAGAGACGGCAAAAAATTTTAGCAGGCGCTTACAAACGCCCTATTATTAAATCATTGCACTTTTTAAAACCTCGATAGCCTAAACTATAGCCTAAACTATCTGCGGTCAAAATTTTCAATTGTTGGATCGGGCAAAACATGCTATTGCTTACGAGCCATCCTGTTTTTTCATTAAGAAAGGTTCTTACCATGTTGACATTCCGTCATCTTCTGGCCAGCCTGGCCCTGACTGTTGCTTTTGCTGGTGCAGCATCAGCCGATGTTTCCAACTTTAACAAAGTTGTGTTGGATAAAAATGGCAGCCCCGTCGGCGATGTTCGCGGTGGCTGTGTAGTTGCCAATGGTGAAAACACCACCGGCGCTTGCCGTGCTGAGGCTCCTGCCCCTGTCGCTAAGCCTGTTGCACAGCGTCCTGTTGTAAAGCCTGCCACACCAGTGCCAAGTCAGGAAAGCCGCACCATTTACTTCGATTTTAACAAATCTGTTCTGGTACCAAGTGGCCAAGCAAAATTGGACGCCTTAGCCAAAATTCTTGGCGAAGCCCAAGATGTTCAAAGCGTTGACATTGTTGGTTATGCCGACCGCATTGGCACCAAAGGCTACAACCTGAAGCTTTCTGAAAAGCGTGCTGAGGCTGTGAAAAGCTACCTGTTCACCAAAGGCTACAACAAAGTGAATAAGGTCAATGTTTCTGCGGTTGGTTCCGAAAAGCCGACCACCAGCTGCAAAAGCAAAAAACGTAGCGAGCTGATCACGTGCCTGTCGGCCGACCGTCGCGTGACCGTTGAGCTGAACTACGTTAAATAGTCAGCTTCGGGACAATCCCTTTTTCTTTGGGGATAATCACGAAAATCAGGGGGGTGTTTGCTGTTACGGCAACACTCCCCTCTTTTTTTTGCGCCATCAGAACGCCGTGGCCGAGGGACTGCCCCGAACATTGTGATACGCTCAAAAATTTAGAATTAGCGCTTTAACCACATTTTGCATAATTGCAAAAACACCTTTATAACCCTTGACGCTACAGCGGGTTATCGCCATGTTATCAATAGCAAAGCTTGGTTGTTCTTCTTCAAGTTTTCCCCCCTTATCCCTTACCCCCAACTGAATACTAAGGTGTGACCCGCAATGACAAAGTTTAACAACCCATTTGATTTTGATTTCGGCAAAGTGATGGAACATTTCAAAACCGCTGGCGCTGGCTATACTCCGGTTATGGAGGCCTATCGCAAGAATTTAGACGCCCTGACCCGTGCTGGCCAACTGATGACAGAGGGGTTGCAGACCATTGTTGAGAATCAGCGCAAAATGCTGACCAGCGCGATGAAAGATGTTGCCCAAAGCACCCGCGACTTTGTTGATGTTAAATCCCCACAGGAGCGGTTGGCACGTCAAACCGCCCTGACCAAAGAAGCCTTTGAAAAGGGTGTTGATCACCTGCGCGAAGTATCCGAAATCCTGCTGAAATCCACCCGTGAATCCATGGATCTGCTGAACAGCCGCGTTAGCGAATCCCTGGACGACATCAAACACAACGTTGGTGGCGACGACAAGAAATAGGCTTTTTGGCTATTTGCCAAAGCAACAATTTTGATAAAGGGGCGGAATCTTAAAACGGTTCCGCCTTTTTTGTTTTGGTGCAGCACAACAGGGTTGGCTACAGCTAACAGAGCAGGAAACAAACCTCGTCATTTCCGCGCAGGCGGAAATCCAGCAGGCTAGCGTTCATAGCCTGGCAGTTCCGCAGCATGGATCCCCCGCATTCGCGGAGGATGACAGCGGAGAAGCATTCACAAGCAAGCACAATCAGGTAAGCAGTCCTCCGCAGAGATAGCAACGCGGTAGTCAGCAAAAACGACTTCTATAGTTGTTCCAATTTAGAAATATACAGCCTGCGAAAATGTTACGAGGTCGAGAAACGGAGCGGAGTGTACACGGAAGTACATGAGCACCGTATCACAGAGATCGTGACATTTGCAGCACGGTAGATTTTTAAAGTGAAACGACTATAAGCACCCGCCTACAGCCCCGCTTGATCCAGATTAGCCTCGGCGAATTCCCAGTTGATCAGCTTATCCAAAAACGCCTGCACAAAATCAGCACGACGGTTTTGATAGTCCAGGTAATAGGCATGTTCCCACACATCGATGGTCAACAGCGCGGTTTGCTGTTTGGTCATCGGCAGGTCGGCATTGGCGGTTTTGGTAATCGCCAACTTGCCATTGTCCACCACCAACCATGCCCAACCGCTGCCAAACTGGCTAATCGCGGCCTGCTTAAAATCCTCGGCAAATTTCTCCAGCCCGCCCAAATCCCGCTCAATCAGGCTCAGCAGCTTAGCACCAGGTTTGCCGCCCCCCTTAGGGGTCAGGCTGTTCCAGAAAAACGTGTGGTTCCAAACCTGGGCGGCGTTGTTGAACACCCCCGCCTTGCTGGCATCGCCCGCCACCTGTTGAATAATGGCCTCTAAGCTTTTATCGGCCAGCTCGGTGTCCTTAATCAGGTTGTTCAGGTTGGTGACATAGGTCTGATGGTGCTTGCCATGGTGAAATTCCAGGGTGCGGGCGCTGATTACAGGATCCAGCGCGGTTGACTCATAGGGCAAGGGGGGCAGGGTAAAGGTCATGACAGACTCCAAACAGGGGTGTGGATCGGGGCGCGGTTTGCAGGCCACGCCCAAAGAATTCCCCAACATCATTGCCCCCTATCGCCCATCCGTCAAGATGTGGGGTCGCCGCCGTCAACAGCTGCTTAAAAATCGCGTTGCAGGCAAAAGTCGCACAAGTCGGCCAGCGCGTCGCGGTAGTGGTTGGCGGGCAGATCGGCCAAGGCCTCCCGCGCCTGATTGATGTAGCGTTCGGCCAACAGGCGGGTAGCGGTAAAGCCATCCACGGCGGTAATCCGCTGGACAGCTTGGGCAAAATCGCCCTCCACCTGCTGCTGATTCTCAATGGTGCGTTGCCAAAATTCCTTATGGCTGGGGTCGGCCTGAATCGCCAAAATTAGCGGAAGGGTCATTTTGCCCTCAGCAAAATCGTGCCCCAATTCCTTACCAAAGCCCTGACCGCCACCGGTGTAGTCCAGCACATCGTCAATCAGCTGAAACGCCATGCCCAAGGCCTCCCCATAGCGCATCAGCGCCAGAACTTCTTTGGATGCAGCCTTGGCAACGATGCCGCCAACCTCCGCCGCCGCCGCGAATAAAGAGGCGGTTTTGGCGTGAATGACCCGCAAATAATCATCGCGGGTAATCTCCAAATGATGACTGGCGTCCAGCTGCATCACCTCACCCTTAGCAATCACCGCCGCCGCGTTGGAAAGCACCCGCAACACCTCCAACGATTCGGCCACCAACATCAGCTGGAACGATTGGGTGAACAGATAGTCGCCTACCAGCACGCTGGCGCTGTTACCCCACAGGGCATGGGCAGCCTTTTTGCCCCGCCGAAGCTCACTGCCATCCACGACATCGTCATGCAGCAGGGTGGCGGCATGGATAAATTCCACACTGGCGGCCAGGGGAATGTGATGCGGGCCGCTGTAGTCACACAGCCGCGCCGCAAGCAGGGTTAGCATCGGCCGCAAACGCTTGCCCCCCGCCAGCAACAAATGACGGGCAACATCGGCAATCAGGGGGGTATCGGTGCTTAGGCGCTCTAAAATCAAATTGTTAACCGCGTCCAAGTCATTGGCTACCAGCGCGGTCAGCGATGCCAGACTGTTGTTAGGCGACGCGGGGGTGTTGACCCGATTGTCGCCGGCATTGGCTTCTAACGGGTTGCTTGCTGCGGTTGTTTTGATGGTCATGAATTTGTTTGGATAATCAGGGGTGTCAAAAGGTCTGGCCTATCCATAGCGGATCACGATAAAGTCGCCAACATGAATCTGACCCATAACGGCCTGTTAGACAACCGCCTTAAGCTGTGGCAGCCCTGCCGCGCCAGTCATGGTTATCGATTCAACAGCGATAGCGTGCTGTTGGCGGCCAGTGTAGCGGCGCAAAATGGTCAGATGGTGTTAGAATTGGGGTGTGGCGTGGGGGCGGCCGCCCTATGCCTGTTGCACCGTGTGCCGCAAGCCCAGCTGTTGGGCGTGGAGATTGACCCATTTTTGGCGCAGCTGGCCGCCCGCAACGCGGTTGAGAATCAGATGGCGGGGCGGTTTCAGCTGATAGTCGGCGATGCCACCGCCCTGCCCCTGATTGACCAGCCCCTGAGCAACCAACCCCTGACCAACCACCCTTTGCTCGATCACATCATGCTGAACCCCCCCTATTATGACCCAAAGCGCGAGCGGGTTGGGCGGGCGCCGCAGGCGCGCTTTCAACCAGTGGATCAACCCCTGTCCAGCTGGTTAAAGCCCGCGGTGGCGCGGCTGAAAGGGGGTGGCACCCTGACCCTGATTTACCCCAGCAATCGATTGGATGAGGCAGTGGCGGCTCTGCCCCCAGGGGTTGGCGATATCGTCATCCTGCCGCTGCTCAGTAGGCCAGGAGAGGCCAAACGCATGCTGTTGCAGGCGGTTTCTGGTGGCGATCCCCAGCGGCTAACCCATCTGCCAGGATTGTTGTTGCATGAGGCGGATGGCCGTTTCACCACACAGGCAGAGGGGGTTTTGCGCCATGGCCTAGCTCTGAATATAAGCCTAAGTCGCCCCTAAACCAAGCCATCCTCAATCCGAAGGCGCAGCGGCGGTTGATGCAGTTGCGGCAGGTCGGCCAGTTCATTGGCGGCCGCCACCAAGGCGGGCTCAAAAGCCCGATGAGTAACCAATACCACCGGCACATTGCCATCGGGGAAGGCCTGCAAATCGGGGTGGCCAGCCCGTTGCAACAACGATTCAATAGAAATTTGATGACGCGCCAACACGCCCGCCACCGCCGCCAACACCCCCGGCTGATCGACCACTTGCAACCGCCAATAGCAACGCCCCGCAAGCCTTTCGAGTGGGTTATCGGCAACAACAGCGGATAGCTGGAAGGATGGGTGAGCGGACGGCTGGGTGGTTGCAACGCTAATCGGCTGGCGGCGCCCCACCGCAATATCGACCAAATCGGCCAGCACGGCTGAGGCGGTGGCATCCCCCCCCGCCCCTGGCCCCTCCAGCAAAATTTGGCCAGCCAGATTAGCCTTAAGCTGCACCGCATTGGTGACGTTATCAACCCCAGCCAACGGATGCTGACGGGGCAACAGGCAGGGTTGCACGCGCTGGCGCACCAGGCCATCATCGCCCCGCTCGGCAATCGCCAACAGCTTGATGTGATAGCCCAACTCCGCCGCATAGGTGATATCCTGCGCCGTTACCGCCCGAATACCGCTGATTGCTACCGCCGCCAGGGTAATAGGGTGGCCAAACGCCAGCGCGCTGAGAATCGCCAATTTGTGCGCGCTGTCATGGCCATCAATATCGGTGCTGGGATCGGCTTCGGCATAACCTGCCTGCTGCGCGGCTGCCAAAACATGATCAAAACTGCCCGCGCCCGCCTGCATCTGGGTCAGCAGATAGTTGCAGGTGCCGTTCAGAATGCCCACCACCCGATGCAGCTGATTGGCCGCCAAGCCTTCATGCAAAACCTTGATGGCGGGGATGGCGCCCGCCACCGCCGCCTCAAAGGCCAGGATCTTGCCCTGCGCGCTGGCCAATGCCAACAGTTCGGATCCATGATAGGCCAACAAGGCCTTATTGGCCGTCACCACCGATTTACCAGCGTGCAGCGCGACCTCAACCACCTGTTTGGCGATACCGTCATGGCTGCCCACCAATTCTACCACCAGGTCAATTTGGGGATCACGGGCAATCGCCAACGGATCGGCGACAAAGGGTACGCTGGTTAAATCCAGCCCGCCCCTGGGTTTTTGACTGCGCGCCGATACCGCCGCCAGGGTCAGGGGGTTACCGCCTGCCCGCTGCTGCAAAAAGGGGGCGTTCTCCAACAGCTGCCGCGCCAGGGCTGCACCAACCGTGCCCAAACCAACTAATCCAACCCTCATCGCTTTTCCCAATCGCTTTTCCCATCACATCGAACGGCTTAGTGCCCTGTCATCATCAACGCCGCAAAAGCTTTGACTGGGCTTAAAGATTCTCTTTACCCAGCCCTACTCCGCGCTGTCGTCCAGGGCGTAACCCGCGCTGCGAACCGTGCGGATGTAATCGCGACAATCTTCACCCCCCGTAGGGTTCAGGGCAACACGCAGGCGGCGGATATGCACGTCAACCGTCCGTGGCTCAACATAAATATCGGATCCCCAGACCGCATCCAACAGCTGTTCGCGCGTAAAAACTCGACCAGGATTTTCCATGAAGTAGCGCAACAGTTTAAATTCGGTTGGCCCAACATGCACCTCAGTGCCCGCCCGTGATACGCGATAGGTGCGTAAATCCATGGTTAAATCCCGATAGGTCAGCGATTCTTCGGAACGGGCGGGGTTGGCGCGACGCAGCAAGGCTTTGACCCGCGCTACCAATTCCACCACCGAAAAGGGCTTGGTCATATAGTCATCGGCACCAATGCTAAGGCCGCGAACCATGTCGGCCTCCTCCCCCTTCGCGGTCAGCATCAGGATGGGAATCAATTTGGTTTCGTTGGAACGGCGCAGGCGGCGACAAACCTCAATCCCCGAAACTTGCGGCAACATCCAATCCAACACGATTAAATCAGGCTTATTTTCCTCAACATGCAACAGGCCATCTTCCCCATCGGTGGCCAGGGTGACGCGATAGCCCTCCTTCTCAAGATTGTATTGCAACAGCTCCCTCAGGGATGCCTCATCCTCCACCACCAGGATTTTTTCGCGCAGTTCGGTATCCATAACCCATTCCAATTGTTTGAAGTTTGAAGGATTGATGTCCTTATAATGACAATAGAATTACCTGATTAGCATATGGTTAACAAGTACGGCGGTATGGCCATCCCTATTTTGCTAAGCAGGATAACGGCCATCAATTAAAAAGACGGTTTGTTCGGCGATATGCACCACGCTGTCGCCAATATTTTCATAGTTTTTGGCAATTTGAATCAGATAGACATAGCCAGGCAGCAGGCTGGCATCCTCAGGCATTTTGGCAAAAATTTGTTTCATAATAGCATGATATTGCGTATCAATCTCATCATCGGCATCCAACAACCGTTGGGCTTCATCGCCCCTTAGGTGGCTAAAGGCATCCAAGGCTTGGGTTAAATTGGCCTGCACCGCAATCGCCAAATTGGGAATCGCAATGGCCTGCGACAATTTGGGGTGCAGGCTGATGGATTCAATCCGTCGGGCAATACCCACCAACAGGTCGCCAATTTGCTCCAACAGCCCCGCAATCCGCACCCCCACAATAACTGCCCGCAGTTCAAGGGCATAGGGGTGCTGCAAGGCCAACAGTTGCAGGGCGTATCGATCCACCTCCCGCTGCATCGTATTCAGGGCTTTGTCGCCCATCCTGATGGCGGCGGCCTGCTCACTATCGCGTGCCTGAAAGGCCTCTAAGGTGGCGCGATAGCGTGTTTCCACCAAACCACCCAATTGGCTGACCATCGCGGTTAATTGGGCTACATCGTTCGTAAGCATAGTGGACTTAGGGGTGGCGGATATGGATAAGGATGACGTTCCCCTACCCTAAAGGCGAAATGTTACAAATTGGTGACAACCCCTGAAGCCCCCCAAGTTTTTTGCTCAATAACGGTTACAGAACCGATTTTAGATAGGCGATAGCCGCCCCTAAGGCCTGCTGACGCACTGCATGGCGGTCACCATCAAAGCGATAATGCTGATACTGTGGGGCTTGCCCCCATTGGCTAAGGCCGATCCAAACATTGCCCGCGGGGGTTGTTTTGCCATCGTCCCACTGCACATCGCCAGGCCCCGCCACCCCCGTAATGCCTAGGCCTAGCTGGCAAGGGGCGGATACCAAAGGGGATGCCCTCGCGGCCACCGACTCTGCCATCGCCATCGCCACCGCGCCAGAATACACGCCGCCATTGGCCAAAATCGGTTCAGGAATGCCCAGCAGGCTGGTCTTTGCCCCCTCACCATACACCACCGCCCCATGGCTTAGGATGTCCGAGGCGCCAGCCAGCTCGGTCAGCACCGCCGCGATAAGGCCGCCCGTAATGGACTCTGCCACCGCCAACCGCCAACCACGGCGCCTTAGCCCGCAAATCACCTTATCGGCATCCGCCAACAATGCGGCGGAGAAATTATACGAAATAGGCATGAACCAGCGGGATAAAGGCCACCAGAAATATAATGGTCAGCACCGCCGCCAACACATCGTCCAACATCACCCCAAGGGGGGTCAGCATGCGACGTTGCACCACGCTGATTGGCCATGGCTTATCCCAGTCAAAATAGCGAAACAGCAAAAAGGCCATCACAATTTCAATCGGCACGGTTGGGTTGATGACCAGCAGGCTGATCCACATCCCCACCACCTCATCCACCACGATTTGCGGGGCATCCACCATCGCAAACTGATCGCGCGAACGCTTAATCGCCAACCATCCCACCAGAAACAGGCCTATCGCCAACACCGCCAACACCTGCCAGCCTAGCAGCGCCAGCACCAACAGGCCAGGCGGCAACGCCACCAGCGACCCCAGCGTGCCAGGAACGGGCTTGCGATCCCCCACCCCGCCGACAGTGGCCACCAGCCGACATTCCATCGGCGTGGGCAAACGAAAACGGCGCAGGTTTATCTTAATCATGGGGCAATGTTAACCCAATTAAGGCAAAACATGCTAGCCCCTCGCCACGACCCAAAAAACCAAGGTGATCGGTGGTGGTTGCCTTCACGCTGACCGCGTCTGCTGGCAGATGGGTTAGCGCGGCAATGTTGGCCTGCAACGCCTGACGGTGCGGGGAAATTTTGGGGCTCTCACCAACCACGGTTAGGTCAATATTGACCAACCGCCCGCCCCGCCTATTCATCAAATCCAAAACATGCGCCAGCAAATCGGCGGAATCCGCCCCAGCCCAGCGTTGATCGTCTGAGGGGAAATGTTGGCCAATATCGCCCAGGGCTAAGGCGCCCAGAATGGCATCCATCAGGGCGTGCAGCAGCACGTCAGAATCCGAATGCCCCGCCAACCCCCGCGCCGATGGGATGGTCAGCCCGCCCAGGCGCAACGGTCTGCCCCCAACATCCGCCCAGCCATGCACATCAACCCCCTGCCCCACCCGATAGATACGGTTTTGGCCATCTGTCAGCAATTGTTCCACCCGTTTCACATCCCCCGCATAAGTAATCTTAATATTGTCACCGTCACCCGCCACCAACCGCAGCGTTAGGCCGCCCGCCGCCGCCACCGCCATATCATCCTCTACCGACGGCCGATGGTTATCTTCGTATAGGGGCAACAGTTTGGCATAGCGAAAAACCTGTGGGGTTTGCACCGCCCGCAAGCCATCCCGCGCCACCGCCTCTATCGGCTGGTCAGCGCCATCAACGCGCTTCAGGGCATCGGTGATAACCGTTGCGGGGCACACCCCGTCAAGATCGGGATGATCCCGCAGGGTGGTCAGCAGGCGATCCAGCAGCGCGGGGCGCAACAGGGGGCGCGCCGCATCGTGAATCAACACCCAATCGGGCTGCACATCCCTAAGCGCTTTTAGGCCAGCCGCCACCGAATCGGTACGCGTTGCCCCCCCCTGCACCAACCGCACGCGCGTATCCCACGCCTGCAACGGGCTGACCAAATCATGGTCATCGGGGTGATACACCACCACCAGGGTACCCATGCCGTTTAGGGCTGCCAGCGATAACAGGCTGTGGGCGATGACGGGCTTACCCGCCAGGGGCAGATAAGCTTTAGGAACTGCCGCGCCCGCCTGCTGCACGCTTAAACCCTGGCTCATGCGGTTACCACGGCCAGCGGCAACAATAACGGCGGCAAGGGTGGGTATGGCGTTCATAACGCGCCATCCTAACGCGTTTTTATGGGAACACAAAGCTATCCATGATGACAGCGGAGTGGGAAAGAATGGGTGCGATGCAGCAACATCACCATGTCATTCTACCCCCAAATAATTGGATATGTTGGGTAGAATCTCAAATCCTAACCGATGTACAAGCGGTAAGGGGGTAAGGAGATCCTACTCACAAGGAGTAGGATGACAGCGGAGAGGCGGAAAAGGCAGGGGTAGGATGACAAAGGTGAAAATGCCTTCTCAAGTCGTCATCCTCCGCGAAGGCGGGGGATCCATGCGGTGCTAGGGCGCGGAAAGGCGGCAACAGGGCTCTGGATCTCCGCCTGCGCGGAGATGACGAAGCCCTACATACCCCCCACCGGATCGCTTACGCGCTCCGACTCCCCCGCATGGGTGGAGTGTTACCCTTTGTTCCCCCCCCATTTTTCATGTAAGGGAGAGGGGGTGTATGCCCCCTCCCCTGGCGGGAGGGGGTTGGGGGCGGGGGAATAAAAAAGCGGGAGGGGGCACACAAAGACAGGGGAGGGGTTAGATAGTGTAGTCACGAGATTTTTGCCCACATAATGATGCATCGGATGTGGACGGCGGCGAGGAAAGATTTTGTATTTTTAAGGTATCGAGTGGCGATTCCACGCCATTGTTTCAAATGAAGAA
>JBILMH010000016.1:0-31252 GCA_044375625.1 Alphaproteobacteria bacterium | reverse complement strand
CCATGCAAGCGCTCTCCCAGCTGAGCTATGGCCCCATCATTCACAAAACAACATCCCCTGGATACAGATGCCGTAGCGGTGTTTTGGCAAAACCCAGAAAATTTAGCAAGCAAAAAATAGCATGGGCCGCTTGCCCGCCTTTTTTTATCCTGCTTTCGGGGTGCTGCCCCAAAAAACCTTCCAAAATTTTCAAAAGGTGTTTTTTGGTTGGTTTAGTTATCCTCATCCTGATCGATATTGTCGATAACATCCACCATATCATCGTCATCTTCGCCCAGTTCTGAGGTATCCTCGATACCCACATCCTCACCCTCTTCGTCGGCAACGGCCTCCAGATCATCTGGATCCAGTTCTTCGAAATCCACCCCCTTATCAACCAGGTGGCTTTTTTTGGCCTTCAGCGCCTCAGCCTCAACAGCCGAAGCTTTGCTACGGCGACCGCGCAACAGCGCTTCGGGGTTAAAGGTGGTACCGCATTTGGGGCAAATGATCGGCGTACGCCGCATGTCGTAAAAACGTGCGGTGCAATTTTGACAGGTACGCTTGGTTCCCCATTCAGCATTTAGCATTGTTTGTTCCTTTGCATTATCATGCGTAACCGCAACAGGCGATGATCAATTCCCAATCCCATGCCCCTAGTTGAATGACGATGGGCTTTGGCGGTTGCAGGTTATTCATCACCTATTCATTGGTGTTATAGATTAAAATCCTCTTAAATGCTGTTTCGCCGATAGATGCAAGGGGGAAAACGCAAGTTGCCGCCAAAAATCTTGCAACCAAGGTCATCACAGCCGTTTGACACAGGGGTTATCGGCTTTTTCTGCATAATTTTGTACAGGAGGTTGCACAACGATGGGCAAAGTTATTTGGCTAAGGCATTTACTGTTGCTGCTGCTCGGCATCCTGGCCGCGCCAGCCGCGCTAATGGCGGCAACAACCCCCCAACCTATGGCTACGCAAGCATCATCGCCCCGCCTTGAAGAACAGAGCCAGGTGCAGGAACAGGGGCGGGCATCCGCCAGTGAACTGGATCAGCACACCTATCGGCTGGCGACCACCTTACGCTGCCTGGTCTGCAGTGGTCAGACGGTTGCGGACTCTAACGCGCCGTGGGCGGAGGATGTGCGCGCCTTTGTGCATCAAAAATTGGCGGAAAATTGGTCAGAATCGCAAATCATGGATTATTTGGTGGCGCGCTATGGGGCAGAAATTCTGATGACTACCCCCAAACAGTCGGGCACCATCGCCCTATGGCTAATACCCCCCATCTTGCTGTTGGTTATCGTGTTTTGGGGCAAACGTCAGCTTAGACGGTAAGAAAAAGGTGTTTTTCCCACCATCCTCCTTGACTCAGCAATCCATGCGGTTGACTGTATAATGTCAGATCTTAGGGGGCTGGGAATTTAGAGGGCTAACCGAAAAACCCATCGCCACATCAATCTTTTGTGCAACCAACTTGTCATGGCGCTGGGTTAAACTGTTTGCATGAAAGCATTTTTTCGCTGTGGTTCTGTTAAAAAAGGTCTGCTCCTGCTGCTGCTTGGGATAATGCTTTGCGGCGGTTCCAGGACATTGTCTGCATCTGCGACAACCAGCACCGATAAAAATTTTCAACCCGAAGCGATCATCAACACCTGCTGGAGCTGCAGTTTCTTCGCCATCATCTTTGATGCCGCCTATGAAATTGGCCATTACATGAACACTGGCAGCGGAAGTGGCAGCCTGATTAACCGTTTGGCCAACATCATCGCCATTTTGTTGGCGCTTTACCTGTTGTGGATAGCCCTGAAACTGCTGTTTCCCTTTGGCCCACTCGGCGGCGCCAGTCAGGATGGCAACAGCGTTGTTTTGCAAATGGCGGCGGTGGTTATCGCGATTATGGCGTTGAGAAGCAACAATGCTTTTTATGAAGAGTTTTTTTTAACCCCGATTATCACCACCGGGGTGGATTTGGCACAATCCAGCATTAACGCCAGTCTGCAGGGGGTGGGCAGCATTGGTGGGGATAAGTACAAAACGCAAATTCCCGCACAAAATAACGGCGATTGTGACATTGTGCAGCCTGCCGCCACCAACCCGACCAACGGTGTGACCAGTTTTCGGCTAAACGCCCCCGCCGCGCCCACCGTTATGCCAGCTAAGGTTCTTAACGCCCGTAACAAGCTGATCTGCCAGCTGGACAATATTCAAAAAACCATTGGGGTCGGCGCCCTGATTGGCGTATCGGGCATTGTCTATGGCCCCAAGGTTGAGGGCTTAAACTTTAATCCCTTTGACGCCTTTGGCATTGGCAAAACGGCTACAAGCATTGTTGACAAAATATTGTCGATTATCGCCGGTATTATCCTGTTGGTCATCTATGTCATTGCCATTGTCGTTTTCCCACTTTATTTGCTGGATGCCTTTTTAATGGTCATGATTGTGGGGGTGTTGGCGGGGTTTTTTATTTTCGCCTACGCCATGAACATTTTTCGAAAATCGACCTATAACGCCATCCGCGCCCTGGTACAGGCGGCCGCCACCATTACCTTTATGAGCATTGTGGTGGGCATTGGCATGGCCATGATTGCCTATGCATCGCAACAATATTTGGCGGCCTATTCGATCAATGTGGCGACCAAGGATGCCGTTAACACCCTGGTGACCCAAATTGCTGAGGGCAAAATATGGCTAAAACTGTATGAGCCTAGCTATTGGCTGTTTATCCTGGCGGGATTTTTGTTGTTACAAATGATGAAATCATCCGCGCGCCTGGCCGAAACTTTCGCAGTTGGCGAATATGGGGGCGGCTATCTGGATGAGTTTGGTATTGGAGTTTCCATGGGCAACACGGCCGCAACCTCACTAAGCAATCAGGCCATGTTGAAGGCGATTGGCGGAACCAAGACCATCGTCACTGCGCCCAAAAACGTTGGCAAGGCGGTGGGCGGCTTTCTGGAGCGCACCCGATCCCCCTATGGCAATCTAAGCCAATCCGAAATTGCCAGCATGGGGATGAACCCCAAAGATGCCAATGCCTTTGACAAAATGAAGGCGAATTTGGAGGCGCAGGCACTGGCCAACAATCCCGATGCCATGCACAAATTGGGCTTAATCGCCGAAAAAGCCAATCTGCATGACCGAACCCAGGCCTATGCCTATCAAAAAATTGCCTATAACAATGGGTATCAGGGGGCACAGGGGGCGTTGCAACGGTTGGAAAAAGATCTAACCCCTGATCAGCTGCGCCAGGCCAACGAAATGGCCTTTGATTGGATCAAAAATGGCCGCAGCCTTCCACGCTTTACCCCCCAATATGGTGGTTAACGTTATGGGGGTGCGGGGCATGATCAAAGGTTGGATAGCGGGTTCGGGGCGCAGGGGGGCTGCACCAGGGCTTGCAGGCCTAAAGCCCCTATCCCTGCTGCTGCTGTGCCTGCTGCTAACCACATTCCTGACCACCACCCCCACCCCCGCGCAGGCCGCCATTCCCACGGGTTTGTTGTGTCCTGTTAGAGAAGCTCCTGGGTGTAACGCTCCACCTAATAATGGATGGTTTGGTGCACGCCGTGCGGGACGAGCGCATGCTGGTCGTGATTACCCTATACCAACTGGCTTAACGATTATGAGTGCTGAATCTGGGCTTATCTGTGGGTCTGGCTGGGGGGGGGGCTACGGAAAAAGAGTTATAGTCTATCATCCTCAACAAGATTATTGGACAACTTACAATCACTTAGACAGTTTAGTTTTTACAAACAGCAACCAGTCAGCTGGAAAAGGAATCTCTGTTTCAAGAGGACAAACCATAGGGCGATCTGGCAACACAGGGGTTGGTTCGGGTCCCCACTTACATTTTGAAGTTGCTGTCAACGAATCAAATGGATGTCCACTTGGGGGACGGAGGTGGGCAGCACTAAGAAGTGATATTCCTATACGTTACTGCGCAATAAATCCCGACCTCGTTGTTATGAAAAGCTCTGGTAGTGGCTCGGCGGGTGACCTGCCACCTGGCAGTCTGCCGCCAGGCAATGACGCGGGCTATGACATGGGCAACCCCGGCGCGTTTGTCGGCGATTTGATGGAAACCATTGGCCAGGGGTGTTGGCTGTGCAACATTTTTGCCCTTAGCTATGATATTTCCGTCGTGCTTACTGAGCGGGTTTTTAACAAAATTGGCAGTGGTATGGCCAGCCTTATTGCCGTCGCCCTGGGGATATGGGTGTTGTTTCAGGCCGCCAAGCTGTTAACCCCCTTTGGCCCCATGTCGGGACCAACCGGTGTTGCCAACATCATCTTTATTCGTTTAGGGATCGCGCTGTTGGTCATGACCATGTTGCGCCTTGGGTTCGGCGCCTATAACGATATGATTCAGGCACCCATCATGGGCGCGGGCATCGAATTGTCCCAGGAATTGTTAAACACCGCCAGCAATACCCTGAAAAACCTGGACAGTGTGTGGAAAAAGCCCGATTGCGAAGACAGTTTTATTCCTACCCCCTATATTTCCGCCGCCGCCACCTATTACAACAACCACCCAGAGGCCAACACCACCCGCCGCAACTTTATCTGCCTGCCGCGACAGATGCAGGATACTTTGGGGTCGGGCATGGCCTTTGGCGTCAGCAACATTATGGCCTCAGGCAATTTGGCGGAAATTTCGGGTGAGGCGGTTGTCAAAGCCTTTGACCGCTTTTTCTCAGGCGTTGTGTTGGTCGCGCTGTATTTTATTGCCATTGTCATTTTTGGCATGTTTTTGCTGGACATGCTGTTCCGCTTTATCATGACCGGGGTGATGAGCCCGATTTGGTTGGCCGCCGCCGTATTCCCCAGCACCCGTTTCGCCTTTTCGCAGGGGGTGCGACAGCTGGCTCGATGCGCCCTGACCCTGGTGCTGATGACGGTGTTGATTGTGATTGCCGCGGGGCTGATTGGTATCAGCACCCAAAAAGCCTTAAGTGCTGGCCAAGCCACCCTGAAACCTGAGCAGAAAACCGCCGTCAACGCCTGTCTGGCTAAGGGGGCGGCGGCGGCAGCCTATTGCAAATCCAATGGGACAGCGGATAAGGATTGCGATATGTCCTATGGGTCTGGCAAGGTGCCCGCTACTGGGGGGCCTCCCCCATCATCTCTGATTACACCGGCGACTTCTGGGATTGGCAGTGTTCCCTCTTCACCCGCACCGGCACCAGGCGGAGGAACTGTGCCTAAGCCGCCGCCTGTCCCCATTCCATCATCCCCAGGATCTCTTGCTGCACCAGCATCTTTCAACATGCCTGATGTGTATGATGATTCCTTACAGTCGGCTGTTTACAACACGCCGACTCTATCCCCCATGATGACGATGCCAGCGGTCTTTACGACAACCGATTCAACCGTCCCCGCATCCTTGTTTACCACCGTTGCGGCATCGGGAACGGCAACGCCTACCGCGACTCCAGCCCCAACGCCAGCTCCTGCACCCATCGGGCAATGCCCATCGGTGAATATTGGTAGCGGTGGTGGTGTCGGAGCGGGCATGGGCGGAAGCGTTAGCGCGCCCCCCGCCAACACCCAACCCTGGGGGGGATCGACCGACCCCGAAGCCATCATGTTTTCCTGCATGATGAATGTGGGCGGATTCACCATCGGCTTTGGCAACCCCGCCTTTTACCAGATGTTGGCGGGCGTTTTGGTCGTGCTGTTATACATGTCGCGGGTTTACAACCTGGCCGCCATGTATGTTGGCGTTAGACAAAGTTCGGGGTCACCCCTGGGGCAATTGATGGCGGGTCTGACCATGAAGGGCTTTGGCATTCTTGGTGGTGCAGCCGCGGGGGCGGCGGGCGCGGGCGCATCAATGGCGATTGCGGGCGGGGCTGGCTTGTTGGGCAAAGCGATTGGAAAAGCCACCAAAGGCCCCCGCGACCGTCTTTCAAACATGGCGTCCGATGCGGGAACGGCTATCGGCAATGCCGCACAGCAGGCGCAGGAAAGTTTAAGCCGTCAAGTGGCACCAGTGGTAGATCCAATTGTATCAGCGGCCAGCAGCCAATGGGAAAACCTTTCCGATTCGGTGAGCAGTCATGTGGAAAGTGGCCGAAACTATCTGGGGGGCATTGTTGGTGCGGGCATTGCCGCCGCAACCCCCGCAATCAAGACTTTGGAACAATCTGCCGAAGGCCTAAAAAATTGGGCGGGGGATGTGACGCAACCGGCACGCGATTTTGCGGATAAAGCTGGCCAAACCATCGGGGGTATTGCGCAAGCTGCTGACAAAGCAACAAGCGGTATAAGACAAAATATTCAAGAGGGTGCAGCGTCTGTGGGCGAAGAAGTCGGCAACAAGCTGAATGAATTTGATAATTTCTTCCAAAGCGCACAAAGTTTTCTGAATAACCTGGGCAAGGTGCCCCAAAAGGCTACCATGGCTCTGCTTGCCCCCGTTATCCTTGCCACCAGCCAGGGTCTAGACAGGCTACCGCCCGAAAAACGAGAGGCGTTAGCCAACGCTACGGGCAAGGCCGCCCAAATTGGACGGGTGGTTGGCAACATTGCTGGTGGAGCATCCAAACTTGCTGGGGGAGCACTGGCGGGTGCAAAAATTGGCTTCAAATTGGATGAAGGGCTAATCGGTGGTGACATTAGCCTTGACCTTGTCCGAACCTCGAAACAGAAGCAAGAGGAGGAGGAAGCGGAAAACCTGCGCCGTAGTTTTAAAAACCCCAATGACACCCAAACCTAAGGCTGCGTGGCCAATAACTCCCCCACCGCATCCAACACCCGCTGCACCGACAAATCCTGCAGCTGATCTTGGCGAATCCAGCTGGCCAACTGGCCACGCGGTGCCATGCGGGTGGGATCACTAGCCTGGGAGAACAGGGTCAGGCTGGGGGCGCCAACAATGGCCGCCAGATGCATGGGCCCGGTGTCATTGCCGATCGCCAGGGCGGCGCGCCGTGCCAGGCTGGCCAACTGCCCCAAACTGGTTTGACCGACCAGGTTAATCGCATCGGAGGCGACCTGCCCAATCACCGCCGCCTCCGTCGCCTCCGCCTGCGTCCCCACCACCACTGGCACCATCCCCTGCGCCATCAGTGCCTGCGCCAACTGGCCATACAGGCTGGCTGGCCAGCGTTTTTCTGGCCGATGGGGGGAACAGCCAGGGATCAGCAGGGCATAACGGCTGGGCAGGTTGAAATCCGCCACCTCACCCCGCAACCAATCCAAATTCGGCGGGGGGCAGCTGGCAATACCGGCCAGATCCATCTGCTCCGCCAGCCGTTCCAGGGAATGCAATTGGCGACGATGGGGGGTGTTGTGACGATGGCTAGCCCCCGCCGCAATGCCCGACCAGGATGGCTTAGGCGGCAACAGCAGGCGATGATACAGACCGCTGCGGCCAGAAGTTTGCAGGTCATAGATAAAGTCAAAACACTGACGCTTTTCTGGCTGGCCGCCGTCGCTGGCCTGTCCATCCAGGCGCCAACCGTTCAGCATCCTGGCCAGGCGCCACAGCCCGCGCCATTGGTGCCATTTCGGGCAGTCATCCACCACCACCTGATCAAACCAACCGCTGGCCTGCCCCAATGCCGCAAAGGGTTGGCGGGTCAGCAGGGTAAAGTGGGTGGCGGGATCAATGGCCAACCAACGCTGCCGAATCGCCTGCATCGGGCTGGTCGCCAAAAGCCAATCCCCCAACGCCCCATGCTTAATCACCAGAATCTTGGTCATTCAGCACGCCCGCCACAATTTGTACTGGTCATTGGACGCCAACAGCTCAACATGCTCAAAACGCGTTTGCAACAGGGGCGCCAAGTTCAATCGATGCTGCATCACCAGATACAGCGCGCCGCCATGGGACAAAAAGCGGGGGGCATCGGCAATCAATCGTGCCAACACATCCATGCTTTGCGCTGCGCCCTGGTGAATCGGCGGGTTGCTGACAATAGCATCAAAGCGCTGATGCAGATCCAACGCATCCAGGCGGTCACCATGCAGCAGGGTGGCCGTGGCCAAGCCATGACCATCAGGCAGGTTGACGGCGGCGGCCTGAAGCGCCAGGCTGTCAATATCAATCAGGGTTAGGCGCTGTTTAGGCTGGCGGGCACGCAACGCGGCCGCAATCACGCCAACGCCACTGCCATAATCCAACACCCGCTGATCGCCCGCAAAAGCCGGTAGATGCGCCAACAAAAATGCCGTTCCCGCATCCAACCGCCCATGGGCAAAACAGCCTGGATAGCTGGTCAGGGTCAGCTGTTGCGCGGCTGGCTGGCTAGCGTCGGCGGCCAGGGGGGGAAAGGCCAAGGGGGGAACTGCCAGGGAAGGAATGGTCATCGTCACGGCCTCAACCCAATCGGCCAACGCCCCCTGCCCTATTGGCGCGGTTTTCACCGCCTGCAACAGGCGGCCGTGCGCCTTACTGGCCAGCACTTCGGCATTGCCAAAAACCTCTGCCAGCGCGCGATCCGCGCTTTTGATGCCGCCACGGTTGTGGCCATAGACCCACAGCTTGCCCCCCACCTCCAGCCGCGCCCCCAGCAGGTGCAGCCACATCATCCCCTCCGCCCGCGCCTTTGGCCAGGCCAGCACGGCGTTTTGCCAACGCGGTTCCGCCGCTTGCGTCATCCATTCTGGCAGCTTCGCCTGAAAGCGATGGAAAAATTCAACAGCCGAGTTTGAAGGCCGTTCTGGCGCCGCGTCAGAATCGGATTCTGCATCCCCCCGCGCATCAACCGCAGTTTCCTCAGTGGAAGACAGGTCGGCATCGGGTTCCCCAACCCAAATGGCCGCACGGCAATCGGCTAAATCCTGAACAATCAGCTCCACCAGCGGCTTAAGGGATCCAGCATGCGACAGGGGGGGCAGAGTAAGCATTACAGCGTCCGCTAAACCACCGCTTCGTTGAACAGGCTGCTCACCGACTCATGCTCCCGCACGCGACGAATCGCCTCCGCCAGCATCGGCGCCAGGCTTAGGATGCGGATTTTGCTGCAGGCCAGCACTTCGGGCGTTGGGCAAATGCTGTCGGTAATGACCAATTGTTTCAAAACCGAACCTTCGATGCGTTCAATGGCGGGGTTCGACAAAACACCATGGGTGATATAAGCCGACACGCTGGCCGCCCCCTGTTCCATCAGGGCATTGGCGGCGTTGACTAATGTGCCCGCCGTATCCACCATGTCATCCAACAGCACGCAATCGCGCCCCTTAACCTGGCCAATCACGTTCATGACTTCGGAAACGCCCGCCTGTTCCCGCCGCTTATCAATAATCGCCAAATCGGTATCCAGGCGGCGCGCCAAGGATCGGGCACGCACAACCCCGCCCACATCGGGCGACACGATCAGGGGCTTGTTATCCTTAAACTGCACCTGCATATCATGCGCCAATAGCGGCGCGGCGTACAGATTGTCCACCCGAATGTTGAAAAATCCCTGAATCTGGGCGGCGTGCAAATCCACCGTTACCACATGATGCGCGCCCGCCACCGTTAACAAATCCGCCACCAGCTTAGCCGTAATCGGGGTGCGGGGCATCGATTTGCGATCCTGACGGGCATAGCCAAAATAGGGAATCACCGCCACCACAGGCTGCGCCGATGCCCGTTTCAGTGCATCCAGGATGATCAGCAGCTCCATCAGGTGATCGTTGCTTGGTCGGCTGGTTGACTGAACCACAAAAACTTGCTGCCCGCGCACATTTTCCTGGATTTCCACAAACACCTCGCTGTCGGCAAATCGCCGCAGGTTGGTGGGGGTCAGGTCTTGCCCCAAACGCTTGGAGATTGCCTCAGCCAGGGGGCGATTGCTGCTGCCAGAAATGATTTTCATCGAAAGTTTCACTTAGAATAAAGGTTATTGTTGCAGCAACACATACCATGTTCGCCGGTGTTGTCTATCTTTTTAGCTCAAGGCGATTGCCGCGACCTGGCGGCCATAGTCCGACTCTGCCCGATGGGTGGCACGGCGAAAGCTGAACCAATCGGTCTTATCCCCATAGGTATCGTGCGGCAATACCTCCACCGCGGGCACGCCCGCCGCCGCCAATTGATCCCTGACCACGGCCGATAGGTTGAATCGCCACTTATCTGCCTCAGACGGAACGGCAACAGGCTGATTGGGCGATGACCAGGGCTGAAAATGCGCCTCATAGGCGGGATTGGCGGCCAGAAACTGATCGCGCAGATCCTGCCCCGCCTGAAAGCTGGTGGCCTGCAAATGGGGGCCTGCCGCCGCCCGCAGTTGGCTAAGATCTGCCCCCAACGCCTGCAACCGTTGCAATGTCGCGGGCACCACCCCCGCCAACGTGCCGCGCCAACCCGCATGAACAGCGGCAACCGCCGCAATGTCGGGCGCATATAGCAGCAGGGGTAGGCAGTCGGCGGTCAAAACCCCGATGACCAGGCCAGGGGTTTGGGTGATCAGGGCATCCCCGCGTGGCCTATCCTGATGGGCATAATCTGGCCAATCGGATGGGTTGGCGCTGTTCACCACCACCACATCGGGGCTGTGCGTTTGGTATAGGGTTACCAGCGGCGCAGCAGCGTTATCGCCACTATCACCCTGCTCGCCACCCAGCGCGCCCACCACCCGTCGGCGATTTTCTGCAACCGCGGCGGCGGCATCCGCGCTGCCCAACGCCACATTCAGGCTGTCATACAGGCCGCTGCTAATTCCCCCCTGGCGGCCAAAAAAGCCGTGGCGGACGGGAACCACCGCATCGCTTAGGCATTGGGCGGTCTTAAAGGGCGGCGGCGGGAATAATGGCGTCACCCCCCGACTATAACAGACGCCTGCCCCATTCTCAAACCCCCCATTCTCAAACCCCCTATGCCACGATGGCATCTTCGGCTATAGTCATTCCACTTTAAAAATCTACAGTGCTGCAAATGTCACGATTTCTGCGATACGGTGCTCATGTACGTCTATGTACACTCCGCTCCGTTTCTCGATCCCGTAACATTTTCGCAGGCTGTATATTTCTAATTTGGAACAACTATAAAACAGCTGTATGAGCATTTTTTCCTACCCCGAACGCATGCTGGCCTGGCGCTACCTGATGCCACGGCGGCGCGACCGTTTTATTTCGATGACCGCCTGGTTTGCCCTAATCGGCATCATGTTGGGCGTGGCCACCCTGATTATCGTGATGGCGGTGATGAACGGCTTTCGGGCAGAGCTGTTGGGGCGGGTGTTGGGCGTCAACGGCCACCTGATGGTGCAAAGCGCTGGTGCGCCATTTCTGGACAATGGCGACAGCCTGGTTGATCAGATTCAGGCGATGGATCCCACGCTTGGCGTGCATTTGATGGCCGATGGCCAGGCCATGATCCTTAGCGGTGGGCAGGCCAGCGGCGGTTTGGTTCGCGGCATGCGCCTTGAGGATTTGTCCAGCCGTGCTTTAATCGCCGACAACATCAAATCGGGCGTGTTGGCAGAGCTGGATGCCTCCGCAACCGTCCTAATCGGGCAACGCATGGCCGAAAAATACGCCCTGAAAGTCGGCGATAGCCTGCGCCTGATTGCCCCAAAGGGTGAGGTGACGCCCTTTGGCACCGTGCCACGCATCGCCAATTTTCGCATCGTCGGGATTTTTGAGGTGGGGATGTATGAGTATGACAGCAGCTTTCTGTATATGTCATTGGCCAACGCGCAGCAGTTTTTTCGGCTGGGGGAACGGGCAACTGGGGTGGAAATCGTGCTGCCCGACCCTGGCCAGCTGAATCGTATCAAACACCAATTGATTGAAACCCTGCCCCCCGATTATCGGATTGTTGATTGGCAGGAGGCGAACCGAGGCTTTTTCAGCGCGATTCAGGTGGAACGCAACGTCATGTTCCTGATCCTGACCATGATTATCCTGGTGGCGGCCTTTAACATCATCTCCACCGTTGTGATGCTGGTTAAGGATAAGCGGCGGGACATTGCGATTTTGCGCAGCATGGGCGCGACCCAGGGGGCGATTTTGCGCATCTTTTTCCTTAACGGAGCCCTACTGGGGGTTAGCGGGACAATCCTGGGCGTCGGGCTGGGCGTGCTGTTTGCCAGCAACATTGAATCGATTCGCCAGGCCTTATCCAGCCTGACGGGCACCAACCTGTTTTCGGCGGAAATCTATTTCCTAAGCCAGCTGCCCGCCAAGATTGAGTGGGGGGAGGTCTGGTCGGTGGTCGGCATGGCCTTAGCCCTATCCTTTATCGCCGCCATTTTCCCCGCGCTGCGGGCGGCGCGCATGGATCCGGTGGAGGCGTTGCGCAATGACTAATGCGGTTTTGGAGCTGCGTAACGTCAGCAAGAGTTACCCCGCCACAGGCGATCGGCAGGCGGGACGGGTGCAGGTGTTGCGCGGCGTCAACCTCGCCCTCTATGCCGGGCAAACCGTTGCCCTAACTGGCCCATCGGGTAGTGGCAAATCCACCCTGCTGCACCTGGCTGGCCTGCTGGACAAACCCAGCGAGGGGGTGGTGGTGGTGGCGGGCAAAAGCGCGGCGGGTCTGGGGGATGCTGGCCGTACCCGCCTGCGCCGCGATGCCATCGGCTTTGTCTATCAGTTCCACCACCTACTGCCGGAATGCAGCGCGCTGGAAAACATCATGATGCCACGCCTGCTGGCGGGGGTCAGCGCGACTAAGGCAAGGGCGGAGGCGGCCGAATGGCTGGATCGGGTGGGGCTTGGCGCGCGCGCCGACCATCGCCCGTCGGAGCTGTCGGGGGGGGAACAGCAACGGGTGGCCATCGCTCGCGCCCTGGCCAACCAACCCGCCATCCTGTTGGCGGATGAGCCGACAGGCAGCTTGGACAGCGCGACCGCCGCCGACATCGTCACCCTGATCCGCACCCTGTGCCACCAGCGGCAAACCGCCGCCCTGATTGTCACCCACAACCTTGAGCTGGCCAACCAGCTGGATCGCCATGAACGCCTAGCCGACGGGCGATTGGTTTAGCGAGGTGGGAATACACTCCACCCCTGCCACCTTACAAAAAATACTGAGGGAAAAACTCCACCCCTCCCCCAACCCCCTCCCGCCAGGGGAGGGGGAACAACACTCCACCCCTGCGGGGGAGTCGGATCGCGCCAGCGATCCGGTGGGGGGTATTTCGCCCTAACCGATGCTTGTCTTTTTATTCCTCCGCCCTCTTACATAAAAAATGCGAAGAGCAAACTCACAATCGACCCAAAACTAACGAACCACAAAGGGGCGGCGGTTGCTGTTAGCGGGGGCGGTGGTAGTGTTCGGCGCAGGTTGCGGCTGCACCCTTGAATTGGCGCCAGCTGTGCCAGGCACAGCCCCCAACAGGGCGGGTGGAATCGTGCCATTTGCCGTGCCCGCCGCACCGTTACCCCCAAAATTATAAGTTCCGCCCGATGGCATGCCCCCGTTGGGTGTCCCCAAGTCTAAAAAGACGCTGGGATCCTTTTGGAAAACGGGGTTTATACAGGCCTCAGAAACCTCCATAATCACCTGGGTATAGCGCGGATCGTTCAACAGGCTGGGATCTTTATTCAAAAACCGCGCATAATCGTCCTGGCTAAGTTTGGCATCGGCCTGGGCAATTTTTTTGGTCGCGCATTGGCAAATACCGCTTAACACCGGCTGATTCGCCTGCAACTTCGGAAACTGCTTGCCAACCTCGCTGCGACAATCCTGCTCCACCGCTAACCGCTGCGTTTCGGTCGGTCCAAAAACGTCCTTGCTGCTGGGCACATTTTTTCCCGATTGACCGGGCAGATTGTTGCGGTTGGCCACGGGCGGAACCGTTATTTGCTGACCAACAGGTTGAGCCGTGGTGGTGTAAATTGGGGTTTGATAGCCCCCCGCCGATGCCGCCCCCACCATCACACTCGATAAAATCACAAGGGAAAACAGCGGGGTCAAAAGACCGACTTTTAAAATCATAACCTTACCCAAAGTGTGTGTGTGGCCGATAAAAGAATGCCCGTGAATCTATTTTAGAAATCCCAGAACTTCGTAACAGTTTAGCGCGAAATTGTGACTTTGGCGTTACCAATCCCAAAGCAACCAAAATGATGCCCCTACGCCGCCATTTGCGCCACTGTAGAGGTTGTGGAAAAACCTGGCACCATTGGAATCAGATAGATACGGCCGCCATAGGATTCGACCAAGTCAAATTCCGCGATTTTTTTGTCACGATAATCCTCACCCTTGCAATAAATATCGGGCTTAATCGCATCCAAAACGGCCAGGGGGGCATCCTCATCAAAAATGACCACGCCATCAACATTGGCCAGGGCTGATAACACCACCGCCCGCGCCAATTGCGATTGGATGGGGCGGCTTTCCCCCTTAAGCCGCTTAACCGAACTATCGCTGTTCAGGGCGATGATTAGGCGATCACATTGCTGTTTGGCGGCGGTAATCGAGGCAATATGGCCAGGATGCAACAAATCAAAACAGCCATTGGTCAGGCCGACCACCAAATTTTGTTCACGCCATTCGGCGGCCTGACCAGCCATCTGCGACAATGTCATAATCTTGCTTTGAGTATTCTGCCCCGCCAATTCCGAAATCGCCACCAACAATTCACCGGGGCTAACCACCGCCGTCCCCCGTCTGGCCACCACCAAACTGGCGGCAAGATTGGCCAAACTGGCGGCTTTTTTCAGGTCGTGACCGCTGCCCAACACCGCGCCCAACACCGCCAACACCGTATCGCCCGCGCCTGACACGTCAAAAACTTCGCGGCGATAGGCTGGGAAAGTCGCGGGGGGTGCGTCGCCCTGACACAGAATCATCCCCTGATCCCCCAGGGTCAACAGAATGTTATCAATCTGATAGGCTTGTTGTAACGCCTGAGCCTGTTGTGGCAGCGAATCGCCCGACTGGCACAGGGTGGGGACATGGCGCACGGCGGCCAACAGATCGGTGCGATTCGGCTTAACCAAGGTTGCCCCGCGAAAGGCGGAAAAATCCGATTGGCGGGGGTCAACCAACACCGGCTTGCCCGCATCCCGTGCAGCCTGAATCAACCGTTGACACAGCGTCGGGCTAAGCAGCCCTAAGCCGTAATCCGACAGCAACAGCACATCTTGGTCGGGCAAATGTTTGGTGACAGCGGCCGCCATCGCCTGTTCCTGCTGATCCGACAGGGGTTGCACCTTTTCATAGTCAATGCGTGCCAGTTGCTGTTGCCCCACCATCATCCGCAACTTCAGGGGGGTTTGCCAACCATCGATAGATTGCAACACCGTTTCGTCGCAGCATTCCTTTAACAAACCCATCAATTGATCGCTGGTTGTATCGTCGCCAACAACCCCAATTACCGTTACCCTTGCGCCCAGCGTATGCAGATTGCGGGCGAGATTGCCAGCGCCACCCAACATGGTTTTTTCATGCTCCACCACCATCACGGGAATGGGCGCCTCACGCGACAGGCGATCGACATGGCCGTAAACAAAGCGATCCACGATTAAATCACCAACCACCATCACCCGCGCCTTGGCCAATTGCGGCACAATAGAAGCATCAGGCATCAAATCAGAATTGGACAGGGGGGGCGTATTGATTAAGCTCACGAAAAAAACTCCAAACGGGTGTCAGGCTAAACGCTTCCAACCCATTGCCCCATCAAAAAATCTCCTGAAGCCCCCCTAAGGACTCCTAAGACCCATCAGCAAAGCAACAAAGGCTGGATCGTCGGCAGCAATCATACCGTGGCGCAGGAAAAAATCAATCAGAACCAGATTAACATTGCTTTTGACCTCATTGCTATGAGCCACCAGGTGCATCACCCTATCCACGGGATAGCGGTCAAAGCTGGCCACATGACCATCCTCATTCACCGGCACAAAATCCGTGGCATTGTGGCGATCCATCGCCAAATCATAAACAAAAACGGTATCTTGGCGCGAATAACCATCCCGCATCAGATGGTATCGGATCGCCCCAACTGGCTGGGCAGCCTGACTTAGCGCCATGGGCATACCGGCCTCTTCCTGCGCTTCTTTTATCAGCGTTCCCAAGATGGAATCCCCCGCGGCGACACCGCCCGCCACCAAATGATCATACTGATTGGGGAAATTGGCCAAATGGGCGGCGCGCCTGGCAATCCACAACTGCATCTGGTCGCCATAACCATGATAAGCGTTCAGATGCACGCCAAAGGCTTTAATGCCCAAAAATCCAATGCTGGCACGCGAAGCGGTCGCCAACGGCGGCTGCCCCCAATCGGTAACAACCGACACCTGTTCATCATACCAATGGGTAATCAGGCCATGCTGGTGCAGCTGGATGGCCAGCTGGTTCAGGGCGTTGCTGCGGGCGGCTGATGTGGTCAGGGTGGGATCCAGCTGCCATCCAGCACCACTGTCAGGGTTGGGTTGCAAAACCTGCTGATTGGCCGCTAACCAGGGCAGATGGCCGCGATGCAACCAGCCAACAGGCTGTGAAGCGGCCGCCTCAGCAATCGTCCCTGCAATGCTCCAAGGCACAAACTGGCTGGCATCAAAATTGTTATGCCTTTGAATATGATCCAGAAAACCATCTGTGATTTCCGAAAAATCGCCAGAGACTTTGGGCATCGTTATGTTATGCTGCACCCGAAACCACCATCACCTAAAGCCCACAGATCCCATGCGATATTAGGCAGGATATCATGGTTTGCGTCATGCCGCCGTTTTCGGGCGTGATATCGGCGCCATCACTTTTAAGAAAGTAAACCAGGGTCACACGCACCTCATACGGGGGGCGGTTCTGCACCGCAAACTTTTGCTTCATCGCCTCAATCCCGGGATGACCATCTTGCAGCGCCAATTCCTCCGTCACCTCCTCTAAGGTGGTGTGGCGAATAGCGCTAACCGTTACCAGGCGGCTGGCATCACAGGTGTGGGTACGAAAAACCAAGTCCCCCGTTGGGATATTCAGCCAACCCAAATGAATCGACACGGTTTTTTCACCGCTATCCAGCAGTGGCAAAAACCCGTCATCCAGGTAAAGTTCGGATGGTTGGGTTTGTCCCAATGCCATAACGGCCGCAACATTGTTGTTCATGGCCAGAACCCATCAATTTGTAAAATGCATAACCTGCGGAGAGACAATGCGACCACAATACAACAAGTATTTAGTGCTTTCAAGACTTTAATACTTAAACCGCCGAACGCTTTTAACTTCTTAGCGCGCGGGTTAACAGGTCAATTTCTTCTTCAAGACCGGGATCCAGCTGCAACAATTCCTCAATTTTTTTCACGCCATGCATGACGGTGGTATGATCGCGCCCGCCAAACTTGCGGCCAATTTCTGGCAGCGAGCGGCTGGTCAGTTGTTTCGACAGATACATCGCCACCTGGCGTGGACGCGCCAACGCCCGGGCACGGCGGGGGGAATGCATGTCGGCCAGCTTGATATTAAAATGCTCAGCAACCTTTTTCTGAATATCCTCAATACTCAGATACTTATCATAGCTTTTTAACAGATCGCGCAAAACCTCTTGCGCCGATTCCAGGGTGATGGTGCCGCCAATCAGGCTGGCATGGGCAATAAGGCGGTTAAGCGCCCCCTCCAACTCACGAACATTGCTGGTAATTTTGTGCGCCAGGAATTCCAACACCTTGGTCGGCACTGGCACAGACTGGCTTTCCACCTTAGTCATCAGGATGGATAGGCGCAGTTCATAGCTGGTTGGGTGGATATCGGCGACCAACCCCCAACCCAGCCTGGATTTCAAGCGATCCTCCATCCCCTCAAGATCGGCGGGCGATTTGTCGGCAGATACAATGACCTGATGATTCTGATCCACCAGGGTGTTGAAAGTATGAAAAAATTCTTCCTGAGTCGATTCTTTGCCGCTGATAAACTGCACATCATCGATCATCAGCACATCAACATTCCGAAACTGCTCCTTAAAAGCCATGGTGTCTTTAAACCTTAGGGCGCGGACAAATTCGTACATAAAGCGTTCGGCCGATAAATAAATCACCTTGCGCTCTGGCGCGGTGCGCAACAAATGCCAGGCAATCGCATGCATCAAATGGGTTTTGCCCAACCCCACCCCGCCATAAAGAAACAGGGGGTTAAAGGCAACGGTAGGCGATTCGGCAACCCGACGGGCGGCAGCAAAAGCCAACTCATTGGGCTTACCAACCACAAAATTTTCAAAGGTAAAGCGCGGATCCAACCCATGTTGAAAGGATGAGCGATCCGATTCAACCGCGACGCGGCCTACAGGCATCTTTGCGCCGCCATATCCTGCCGATTCGTTGCTGGAGCTTGCGGCAGCTGATCTTACCATATTCGGCGCTACATCAGTTTTGTTGGCACCACCTGCATGGTTATAGCCATCTATATAGCTATCTGCGATTAAGATTTGGCAGTTATCCTGGGCAATCGCCGTCCAATAGGCGCGGATACGATCGATATAGTTGCCATTGACCCAGTCGGCAACAAAACGGCTGGGCGCGGCCAGCTGCAACACCTCATTCTGAAAACCAACGAATTGCAGGGGGTCAAGCCAATGTTCAAAAACCGATTCCCCCAATTCCTGCATCAGGCAGTTGCGCACCTTTTGCCAAACAGCCTCAGCCGATAGGGCTTCAGAATCAGGGCTTCCGCCATTGTTAGAACCTGTTTCAGCAGAAGCAGATTTAACCATTGGTGTACCCACCCTTATTGTCATTACGGATGGCATGCTGGCTTAGCCAATCAGCCCAGACACGACCTTTTACAAAACACACAAACCCTGCTGAATGACCTAAGCGGTCAGCGTGCGGATGCGGGCGGTGAAGCGTGAAAGCTTGCGTGCTGCGGTGTTTTTGTGCAGCAGGCCATCATTAACACTGCCGTGAATAACCGGCTGAGCCAGCTTAAAAGCATCCTCAGCAGTGTTGCGGTTACCGGTGGCAATCGCATCTTCAATTTTTTTGATAAAGGTGCGCAGACGGCTGACGCGCGCTTTGTTGTGGGCGCGCCGATCTACATTCTGGCGTGCGGCTTTGATTGCTGATGATTTGTTGGCCATAATACTCCCCCTAGTGACTGTAATAGCTAGCCTTAAACAGTTGGTTTTGTCGCAGGATTTCAACCTGCATTGCGTGGATTGAGGCGAAACTCTAAGGCTTATATTCGCTCTAGTCAAGATAATTGCACAACCTTTAACACCCCCCAGCCAACTATTTTTTAAGCATCGACAAAATTTTCCCTGCCATCCCCTTGCAATCATCAAACAGCTGTTGCATACTGCCCCACCTAAGCGGGCGTAACTCAGCGGTAGAGTGCTACCTTGCCAAGGTGGAAGTCGAGAGTTCGAATCTCTTCGCCCGCTCCAATTTTTTGGCTCCATCCTTTTTTAGGGGGATTTAGCCAGGATTTGGGGATATGATGACATTAGGTTTTAATGGCATCATCAGCTTAGCGTGGCATCTGTATCCACAGACCGCCCATCATCCGGTTTTCTCTTTACTCTGAACACAAAACTGCTTAAGTAAGGGCAGGAACCTGATAATGTTGGTCGCCCGGACGCCAAATGGCGCTCGTGCTGGGTGACTTTTTGCGTTTATTTGGCACGATATGAAAAAGGAAGGATTGATAGTATGGAATCGATGGCTACCCTGAACCGCGGGGAACTGCTGCAAATCGTTGAAACGGTTGCGCGTGAGAAAGATATTGATCGTGAGGATGTTTTCGGCGCTTTGGAACAAGCCTTTGCCCGCGCGGCTCAGCTGAAATACGGCCAGCATTTGGATATTCGTGCCAGCATTGATCGTCGTACTGGTGACATTAATATCGCCCGTTATCGTGAGGTGGTTGAAGAGTTTGAGCTGCCCGAGGATGAGGGGCCCAAAATTCGACTGACCGAAGCCAAAATCGCCAATCCCGCTATTGAGTTGGGGGAGCATGTGGTCGACAACCTGCCCCCCATCAATTTCGGGCGGATTGCGGCGCAAACCGCAAAACAAGTTGTTATCCAAAAAGTTCGTGACGCCGAACGCACCAAACAGTTCCTTGAGTTTAAGGATCGCGTGGGCGAAATTATTAACGGCGTGGTTAAACGGGTTGAGTTTGGCAATGTGGTGGTCGAAGTTGGCCGGGTTGAGGCGATGCTGCGCCGTGAGGAGCTGATTCAGCGGGAAACCTTTCGCCAAGGGGATCGTATTCGCGCCCTGATTTTCGATGTCCGCGAAGTTCCCTATGGCCCCCAAGTTTTCTTATCTCGCGTGCGACCGCTGATGATGGCGCGCCTGTTTATGCAGGAAGTGCCTGAAATTTATGAGGGGTTGATTGAGATTAAGGCGGTATCACGCGATCCTGGCAGTCGCGCCAAAATTGCGGTTTACACCCGCGATCCCTCCATTGACCCAGAGGGTGCCTGTATTGGCGTACGCGGTAGCCGTGTTCAGGCCGTGTCGGGTGAGCTGAAAGGCGAACGGATTGACATTATTCCCTGGTCTGAGGATGCGGCTGGCTTTGTGGTTAACGCCCTGACACCCGCCGAAGTGACCAAGGTCATTATGGATGAAGAAAACAACCGGATGGAAGTGGTAGTGCCGGATGAACAGCTCAGCATCGCCATTGGTCGCCGCGGGCAGAACGTCCGCCTGGCCTCGCAACTGACTGGTTGGAATCTGGACATCATGACCGAAACCATGGAGCAGGAGCGGCGGCAGAACGAAACCAAAACCCGTTCGCAGCTGTTTGTTGATGCCCTGAATGTTGATGAAATTGTCGCGCATTTGTTGGTCGGCGAAGGGTTCACCAGTATTGAGGAAATCATTGAGGTTGGCATCCCCACCCTGGCGCAGGTTGAGGGCTTTGATGAGGGAATTGCGGAGGAGCTGATTCGTCGGGCGGAAGCCTTTATCGAAAAGCGCGACAGCGAACTGGCAGCCCAATTGGTAGCGGATGGCATGGATGCTGAGCTGCAAAGCTTCACCGGTTTTGCCCTGCCCGTTCTGGCCAAATTGGTGAAAGAGGGTGTTAAAACCGTCAACGACCTGGCCGATTTGGCCAGCGATGAGCTGATAGACATTATTGGCAACACCGTGGCCGAACAAGATGCCCTGGACGAGCTGATTATGCAGGCGCGGGCGCGATGGGAGAACGAACCAGCACAATCGCAGATGCAGGATAAAGAAATTGCCGATACCCCTACAAAAACTAAGGCAAAAGCCAAGGCATAGTGGGATATTGGGCAATAGGATAACAATACATTGCGCTGCAAGCGTGATGAGCAAGTTTGGAAGATTATGGTAGAGAACAACGGCGACAACAAACCTTCGGTTCTGACGATTGGCAGCAATAAGCTGGGGATCAAGGATTCGGTTAACCGTGCCAAAATGGCTGGCGCGGGCAAAACCGTTATGGTGGAGGTTAAAAAGAAAAGGCTGCCTGGCGCACCCAGCAGCCAAACCACGCTGATTCAGCCGTCATCATCCTCTTCGTCGCGTCGCGAACCAACGGCGGGGGCAGCGGCAGAGTTGGCCTCACTCGGCAACATGCGCCTAACGCCTGAGGAACGGGCGGCAAGGTTGCGCGCCCTGCAGGCACACTCCAGTAGTGAATCAACGGCAGAAAAGCGCCCTGAGCTGCCATCCCTTTCCCTGCTGCGCGATGCCGCTAATGAGCCGCGCCAGCCTTCAGCTGATAGTCCACGCATTGTTGAACGCCCCACTCCATCGGTTAGCGTTACTCCTGATGTCCCAGCGGCGCCCCCTTCCCGTCCGCTGAACCCATCGGAAGTTTCACGCCGTAAGGATTTGGATACGGATGAGGACGATCGTGCCAGCAGCGCCAAAAAAGTTGACTCGAAAAAGGGCGGCTATGCGGTGGTGCAGCGTTATGAGGAACGTCGCAAGGCTGGTAAGGTCAATGTTACCGCCCTGTTAAGCGAAGATGGGGTGGTCAAAACCCGATCCATGGCTGCCGTGCGGCGGGCAAGGGAAAAAGAGCGGCTGAAGATGCTGCAAAGTGGCCAACAGCCGAAAATCGTGCGCGAAGTTATTATTCCTGACTATATCACGGTGCAGGAGTTGGCCAATCGGATGACGGAGCGGGCAGGCGATGTCGTAAAGGCCTTGATGCGCAGTGGCGTGATGGCGACCATCAACGAAACCGTTGACGCTGATGTGGCGGAATTGGTGGTGATGGAATTTGGCCATACCCCCAAGCGGGTCAGCGAAAGCGATGTTGAGCAGGGATTGGGGCAAGCGATTGATGCACCCGAAGATCTGCTGCCACGTCCGCCAGTTGTCACCATCATGGGGCACGTTGACCACGGGAAAACATCGTTGCTTGACGCCCTGCGCGCCACCGATGTGGTGGCGGGTGAGGCGGGTGGTATTACCCAGCATATTGGTGCCTACCAAATCTGCTTGGCCAATAACAAACGGATTACCTTTATCGATACCCCTGGCCACGCCGCCTTTACGGAGATGCGGGCGCGTGGTGCCAACGTTACCGATATTGTGGTGCTGGTGGTGGCCGCGGATGAAGGTATTAAGGAACAGACGGTTGAGGCGTTAAACCACGCTAAGGCCGCCAAAGTGCCCATTATTGTCGCCATCAACAAAATTGATAAGCCAGGATCCGACCCAACCCGCGTGCGTACCGAGCTGCTGAATCATGATTTGGTGACTGAGGCGATGGGCGGCGATGTGTTAAGCGTTGAGGTGTCGGCCAAGTCACGCCTGAACCTGGACAAGTTGGAGGAGGCGATTCTGCTGCAGGCTGAGATTCTGGAGCTTAAGGCCAACCCCAATCGCCCTGCATCGGGTGCGGTGGTGGAATCGAAAGTCGAAAAAGGCCTGGGTTCGGTTGCGACCGTTCTGGTACAACGGGGAACCCTGCGCCCTGGCGATATCTTTGTTTCGGGGGCGGAGTGGGGTCGCGTGCGCGCCCTAATCGACGATAAAGGCAAACGAATTCCACAGGCCATTCCCGCCCTGCCGGTTGAGGTGTTGGGCTTTACCGGCACGCCGCAGGCTGGAGACGATTTTGTGGTGGTGGCTGATGAGGATAAAGCGCGGGAGGTGGCCGCCTATCGCCAGCGTTCCCGTCGCGATGCCATGATAAAGGTCAGCCGTCCTGGCAATATTGAACAGATGTTATCCAAAATTACTGCGGGTGAGGTTAAGGAGCTGTGCGTCATCATCAAAGGCGATGTTCATGGTTCGGTTGAGGCAATCGGCAGCAGTTTAGCAAAATTGCAGGCTAAGGATGTATCGCTTAAGGTCATTCACGCCGCCGTTGGTGGGATTAATGAATCGGATGTGGTGCTGGCCAACGCGTCCAAGGCTATCATCCTGGGCTTTAACGTCCGCGCCAACCCGCAAGCCCGCGATCTGGCACGCCGCGATGGCGTCGAAATCCGCTATCACTCCATCATCTACAATTTGTTGGAGGAGATTCGGACGGCTCTGACGGGTCTGTTGCCGACCGAAATGGCTGAAGAATTCCTGGGCTACGCCGAAATTCGTGAGGTGTTCAACATCACCAAAGTTGGTAAGGTCGCGGGTTGCTATGTGACTGAGGGCGTGATTCGCCGCAACACTAAGGTACGCCTGCTGCGCGACAATGTGGTAATCCACACCGGCTCTCTTAAAGCCCTGAAACGCTTTAAGGATGAGGTGAAGGAGGTCAAGCAGGGCTTTGAATGCGGGATCAGCTTGGAAAACTTCAACGATCTGCAACCCAAAGACATGATCGAATGTTTTGAGCTGAAAGAGGTGGAACGCAAACTGGAACTGACCAGTTAGTCCTAAGTGTTGGCATAACCAGATGATAGGGGGCATTTCGTTATGAATAAATTTCAATCTAAACTGATACTTAGTATTAGTCTGTTTTTGTTGTGGTCATTCTTTGCTTCTGCTGCCAAAGCAGATGATTATCATTGGATATCGACTTATGTCGGCAAAAGCACAAACGATTTAATTTGGAATAGTCAATATCAAAAAGCCGTAGAAAAGTTTTTTGGCAATCAGAAAAATTCGTATCTTGGGACACGGAAAGCGTGGAAAATTTCTGATTCCATGCGTTCAGTTTTGGGCGGCCCACCTGATACTGTTATACAATTGGATAATGGCTATATTGTAGCTTCGGCTTGTCGCGCGCATTCTTGTGATGAGAAAGGCATGCTTATTTACGATCCAGCAACAAATTCGATAGCCTTTGCGATGCTTCATTATTTTTTAGAAGAAAAGACATATAAAAAAAATGGTTATGTTACTATTTTCATAAAGAAAGATGCCATTGATGGTTTTGTAAACGAAGCCATTTCGATTTCTCAAAAATGGCGTGGCACCCTCACAAAAGAATCTGCAGATTCAAAATATTCTAAAATAGATCCTGAATTCAGAATTGAAAAAATTCAATAATTGAATGGTGAGGTAAGAATAGGCGCGCCTTTCACACCCCCCCACCGAATCGCTAACGCGCTCCGACTCCCCCGCAAGGGTGGAGTGTGTGCCTGTGTTCCCCCTCCACCTGCGGGAGGGGGTCAGGGGGCGGGGGATAAAAAGAGTGGGCGGGGGTATAAAAAAAGAGTGGGCGAGTTAAGGAAAGCGGTGATCAACCTCCGACTTACCAACACTACCTCCACCCGCCACTTCAGTCTCACATCTATCTGCTTCGACCCTCAAGAGCGTCTACAAACCCTGGATCGCTCCTACAATAATCGATGCCTGGTTGCATTCTCTCGCGAATACCCCTGTCAGACTCGTGTTGCCACAAAGTAAGAAACGCGGCTTGGACTGGGGTATCGCTCCCGAATCGCGTAGTCTCCAGTCTATGCAAGAGCTTTGGTACTACTGCACCGCGAAGCATCGGTTCGAGGGCAATATTCGTTAACACCTCAAGAAACGCGGCTTGGACTGGGGTATCGTCCCCCAATTGCCCCACCTCCACACTCGCCTCGAGAGAGCCCACTGCTTGCACGCGAACATTCGGGTCGGGATCGTGTTGCAATGTATGAAGAAGTGCGTCTCTGACTTGGTTTGAACCACTTGAGTATTCATTATTCCTATGCCACTCGAGATGAATTGCTGCTGCCGCGCGAACATTTGGGTCGGGATTGTGCTGTAACGTATGAAGAAGTTCGGCTTTGACCGTTGAATCCTCCACCTGGAAAGTATTTTTTATTACTTCCGAGTGGTGATGACCGACAACTAATAACGCGGCTCTAACCCCTGGATCCGCCGTATGATTCTTGAGACCTTCTAAAACTTCCTTGCAAGTTTCTCTGTGCAAAAAATAATCAGATGCCGCTTCATTCAACCTCCAAACAAACGCGGCTTTGACTGGGGTATTGTGCCCCAATGGAGCCTTCTCCACATGCGGCGCGAGAACCCTTAGGGCTATGCTGCGAAGATACTCCGAAGGATCGTACTTCAACACATGAATAAACGCGGCTTTGACTGGAGTATCATGCCCCAATGGATCCTTCTCCACACTCCCCTCGAGAGATCTAAATGCTTCCTGGCGAACATACGGGTCGGGATCGTACTGCAACGCATGAAGCTGTAACACATTAAGAAGACTGGGTTGAATATCTGGATCATTCAGCTGCTCCTGGAGACTATGCAAGTCTTCCTGCCGGCTTTCCCCCTCCTGCCCTGGAGAAACCATTTTTTTTATAGTGCCTATCAAATTTTTAAAACTAAAATTACTCATCCTACTGCACTTTCAAAATTTCATTGATTGAAAACAAACTTTATTGAAAAAAGCTATTGCCATTATTAGTTATTTCATAAAAAAATAAATATGTCAATTAAAAAGATTTCTTTTTGTTATATAACGCTTTATTGGAAATGGCAATCCATCAGCTTCCCCCTCCCCGCCCTAACAATGTCATTTCCGCGTAGGCGGGAGCCCACCAACCTCTACCGCGCCCCAGCCGCCCCACCGTATGGATCCCCCGCAGGGGGCGGGGGTAAAAAAAAGAGGGGCGGGGGTAAAAAAGGGGTATCGATTTTTTGCGGGTAAGTCGCTAAACTGCCTTAACCATCTTACCCCCACCTGTCCTAGCCCCTTCCCCCCTGCCCCATCCTTTAGGAATTTTTCCCATGACCACACCCGTTCCCACCGCCCCCACAACCCCCGCGCCCGACTGGTCAACCCCGCGCTGGCATGGGATTCAGCGTGACTACACGGTGGCGGATGTGCTGCGCCTACGCGGCAGTGTGGTGGTGGATCATACGCTGGCCAAATTGGGCGCGGCGAAGCTGTGGCATTACCTGCAAACCACGCCCTATGTTGCTTCCCTTGGCGCGCTGTCGGGGAATCAGGCGATGCAGATGGTGCGGGCGGGGCTGAAATCCATCTATCTTAGCGGGTGGCAGGTGGCGGCGGACAACAACACCGCTGGCCAGATGTATCCCGACCAAAGCCTGTACCCCGCCAACAGTGGGCCGGAGTTGGTCAAAAAAATTAACCGTACCCTGGCGCGGGCTGACCAAATCCAAACCATGGAGGGCACCGGCAACATCGATTGGTTTGTGCCGATTCTGGCCGATGCTGAGGCTGGCTTTGGGGGCCCCCTCAACGCCTTTGAGATTATGAAGGCCTATATTGAGGCCGGCGCGGCGGCGGTGCATTTTGAGGATCAGTTGGCGTCGGAGAAAAAATGTGGCCACCTGGGCGGCAAAGTGCTGTTGCCCATTCAGGGCTTTATCCGCACCCTGAACGCCGCCCGCCTGGCCGCCGATGTGTCGGGGGTTGATACCCTGATCGTCGCCCGTACCGATGCCCACAGCGCCCAATTTATCACCAGCGATATTGATGAACGGGATCGCCCGTTTCTGACCGGCGCCCGCACTTCTGAGGGTTTTTATGCCATTAAAGACGAAGTGGGGTTGGACTACTGCATTGCCCGCGCCCTGGCCTATGCCCCCTATGCCGACCTAATCTGGTGGGAAACCAGTGAGCCGAATTTGGTTGAGGCCAAACGCTTTGCTGAGGCTGTTCACGCCCAATTCCCTGGCAAATGGTTGGCCTATAACTGCTCCCCCTCCTTCAACTGGAAGGCGAAGTTAAGCCAGGCGGATATTGAGACTTTTCAACAGCAAATTGCCGCCATGGGCTATCGCTATCAATTTGTCACCCTGGCGGGCTTTCACAACCTGAACTACAGCATGTTTGAGCTGGCGCGCGCCTATCGCGATCGCGGCATGGGCGCCTATGCCGAATTCCAGGTGGGCGAATTTGCCGCCGCCGACCATGGCTTTACCGCCGTGCGGCACCAGCGGGAGGTTGGAACCAGCTATTTCGATGCCGTCTCGGTCGCGGTATCGGGAGGCAAATCCAGCACCACCGCCATGGCGGGTTCAACCGAAACCGCCCAGTTTCACGGCTAGGACTTCTGCTCTATCTGGCTGATTGTTGCGCCTGAGCGGCAGCCTCTCGCTCTCGCTGCATAGCCGCATTTTTATTGCTAATGTTACTATACTGCCAGTTAGACCTAGACCAAGTTCCAAAAGCTACGGCTCTTAACAAATCATTAGTGTCAACAGGGTTTCCTGTTACCACTGAGTGGGCACAACGTGTAAGGGAATGAATTGCACCAATAGCTAACCCAATAGCGCCAATTTTCTGTGAACGCCCCGCCTCTTCACCAAAAACCCGCAAACACAAATTTTCAGCAGAATTTCTAACAGCACTTGTCGTACCAGTAGAATGATTTTCCTTAGAAAAAAGTGGTTTTATTGACACAACAGAAGCAGCAAGAGTTACAACAGATGCTGCAACACTTAAGGGGCTTTCAAAAACATGGGCGCCCTTTTCAGCCATCGTAACGAAACTTCCCGTATAAAACCAAAATCCTGCATTATTAAAAACATCCTTAATTTTTTTTGGAACTTTTTGACTGTACAAAGATCTTACACCTACATCCTGAAAAAAACCGTTAGGATGAAAGTTGCTTGCCGTTTTTTGATCGGTTTCAAGATAGTTGGCAACCTTTAGTTTTCCAAATAGAAAAAATAAACTGCTAACAGCTCTTGCAACATTACCATGTGATAATTCAACAAGCGCATTCACACCATAAACGACTGCGCCAAATTCTTCAGAAAAAGCTGGGCTTTTAAATGAATCAGAAATTGTAACGCCAGCCTTCTGAACTAATGGAAATTTATTAAAATTAAAAACGGCTTTTTTTGTATAATTTTGATTTGATGACCATTCACTTAGTATTGTTTTAATGGACTTATATCCTTCTATGCCTTGCTCTGAACACCAGGTTTCTGCCTTGCTACTAGCACCATTAATTCCTGCATAAAGTTGTAATGATCCCAAAATTGGATTCGCCGAAAAGGCAGAAGCCCCCACAGCTGCCCAAAAAGCAGGACATTTAACAGCTGTTCCTGCCGTGATGGCAGCCCACCGACCTAAAGATATTGGATTCACAGCGCTATTATGCATGCATTTATTCCTTATATTTAAAGCATGCTATACTTTTTCTAAAAATTTTCAAGAAAATTATTTGTTATTGAATCACGGCGCGGCGTCGGCAGCCTCTTTATTGCTCAGGCCGCCCAGAAGCCAGTTTGATACGCCCCAGCAGGCCAGGGCGATACCAATCTCATAATGCCCCAAGCTAAGGGAATTGATGGCGGCTATGAAATCGCCGACCGCCCCAATCCGTTGCGCGCGGCCAGCCTTGGCGCCCAGCACCCCCGCCATAGCAGCCTCAAATCCACTGGCCAGGGCTCGTCTGAATCGGTTCGGCGCGGGTGGGGTTGATGACGGCATGCGTCCATCCAGATGCAGACCAGCAGATTTTGCCATGCTTTGCAACAGGGGTTTCATGGCGGTAACCGTTGCACAGGCCGCGATAAAAAACCCAATCGTCCCCAACGGGTTAAGCAACGTTTTAACCCCCTGCTCAACCATGGTTACCGCGTTACCCAGGGGGAACCAAAAGCCCGTATTGGCAAATACCGCCTTAAACGGCGCGGATACAGTTTTTTGGTACCAAGCCTTTATCCCCGCAAACACGCCAGGGGATTGGCAACGACTGTCTAAGGAATAATTGCGTTCAATCAAATTAATAAGGGCGATAAGGCCTGCTATATAAATCAGGCTGATGATCGACCGTAACAGGTCAGCCCGAAAGGCCGCCTCAACCGCGTTGGCGGCAAAGCAACCGATTGAAAAAATATCAACAAGGGCGGGGCTGTGCCATGATCGATTGGCGGTTATCGCCATCCGCGCCGCCAGGGAATTATCAATAGTCTTGCGGCTTAGGTGGCGACCAATGGGGGAAAACCATTGGTTAAGATGAGATGTAACAGATTGATAAACAATATTCTTATCCGCCAAACGAAAATGCGTTTCGTTTGACAGCCCAATGGCGCCCGCCACCAGATGCAACGGCGCCGTAACGGGGGTTAACACGCATGCCCAAGCAAAATTGCCCATCGCACCCCACCAGGCGGCAGACTTCACGGCGGTATGGGCGGTTGCCGCCAGTGCCTGTCCCCCATTTAGCCTGTGAGTATCTTCTTCCATCGCATCCATCCCCTTACCAATATTGATTACAAGTTTTCTATCATTTTTTTTAGATAAAAAAACCCCTTGTTCATCGCTTAACGAACACCATCTTTGGGGGCGCGTTGGCGCAAGAAGCTGATTCAGCACCGCCCTAAAGCTTCATCAGAAATTGCAGGCGCAGGGTGCCCAGACGGATGGCGGTGGCATCACCCGCCGCAAAATCATCGCCAAGTTGACTAAGCTGCTGCTGAACCAACCCTGCTACCTGGTGATGCAGGGCGGCGGTGGCGGCCATATCCCCCGCGGCCTCCATAAACGCCTCGTGCAGCTCCATATTCTCCTGCAACAAATGCGGCGCATCGGCAAATCGCCCATCGCTGCTGCCCAAATCAATGCCCAACAATTGGCACAGATACAGGGCGCGGCGAAGGGGATCGCGCAGGGTTTTCCAGGCATCGTTCAGATTGGCACTATGGCTGGCGGCATAGGCGCGTTCGCGGGCACTGCGCCCCACCAGGCGATCGGGGTGCACAGCCTGCTGCCCCGTGACATAGGCCTGCTCCAACGCGGGCAAATTCAGGTCAAAGCCGCGCGGTTGCCCCAACAGGGCGAAATGGTCGATGGCTTGCGGCGGCTGCACCGCGCCACAGGCCGCACACACCGCCTGCGCCGCTGTCACCCCGCCCGCCCAACAATGCCAACAGGTCATGGGCGGCTGGGGATTGCTAAGGGAATCGGTAGGGATAGGGGCAGGTTAGACATGAAAGCTTTCGCCACAGCCGCAACGCCCCTTTTCATTCGGGTTGCGAAAGGTGAAACCCGATTCCAGCGCGCTTTCAACAAAATCCATCTCCGTGCCCAACAAAAACAACACCGCCTTTGGGTCAATCAAAATCGTTAAGGGCTGACCATCGGCGGGGGTGGCGGTCACCACCTCATCCAACGGATGCGCCTGATCCGCGAATTCCAGGGTATAGGCCATGCCGCTGCACCCACGGGTACGGATGCCGATGCGCACACCCGCGCTGGGCTTGCCACGGCTGGCCAACAGCTGCTGCACCCGTTCGATGGCGGCGGGGGTAACGGTCAGCGGCGATGGGCGCCCCGCCCTTTTGGCAGCCTGCACAGGCGCAGCAGGCGGTGGCGGCAGTTCAGCCGACGCCACCAATGGCTCTGTTCCGTTGTCACAGGCATTGACCATTTCCATCATTCCTTATGGCAAACCAGCGATGCGTTACTAAGCCACCGCAGAATCGGTTTGGGCGGCGGATTCGGCCTTATGCTCATAATCGGCAATCGCCGCCTTAATGGCATCCTCAGCCAGAATAGAGCAGTGGATTTTCACGGGTGGCAAGGCCAAATGCTCAGCAATCTGGCTGTTTTTAATCTGCTTAGCCTCATCCAGCCGTTTGCCCTTAAGCCATTCGGTCGCCAGCGATGATGAGGCTATGGCCGACAAACAGCCGAACGTCTTAAATTTGGCATCCTCAATCACGCCCTGGTCATCGACCCGAATCTGCAACTTCATCACGTCACCGCAGGCCGGCGCGCCCACCAAACCTGTGCCGACGTTGCTGTCATCCTTCGGCAACGAACCAACGTTGCGCGGATTTTCGTAGTGGTCAATCACGTCCTTGCTGTAGGCCATGACAACGCCCTCCCCTTAATTGTTGACTATCCTAATAAGGAATTTAGCACGCCTTACCCCCTGGATGCAAGGGGGGTGGAATGGGGGTGTATAGGTTCAGTACATATGAGACTGGAGGAGTGCTGGGAAGGAAGAATGAATATAGTGGAGAGGGGTGGCGCCGCGCAAGGAAGAATGGGGGCGGAAGGTGTTGTATTTGGAGAGGGCGAGGG
>JBILMH010000051.1:0-9222 GCA_044375625.1 Alphaproteobacteria bacterium | reverse complement strand
AAATTGTCCAGGCGCGCCCCGAACCGATTCAGATCGGCTGAGAATTTGTTATAGGCCACCATCGCGGGAATGGCGGCGATAAGACCGATGGCGGTGGCGAAAAGCGCCTCGGCAATCCCCGGCGCCACCACGGCCAGGCTGGTGTTCTGGGATCCTGCAATCGCCTGAAAGCTGTTCATAATCCCCCAAACCGTGCCGAACAAGCCAATAAAGGTGGCGGCGGAACCGACGGTGGCCAAAAAGCCCATGAAACGCTCCAACCCCTCCATCTCCCGCTGGATAGTCACGCCCATCACCCGCTCAATCCGTTGTTGCAGGCTGGTTCGGATTTTTTGCACCTCCGTCACGCCGCGATTGATGGTGCGGCGCCATTCCCGCATGGCGGCGGCAAAAACAGCGGTCATCGGGTCGGCAGGCTTATGGCCAATGCGGTCAAACAATTCTTCCAAACTGCCGCCTGACCAAAACCCTTCCTCAAATTTATCGGCCTGCGCCTGCACCCTTTTCAGGCGCACATATTTATCCAGAATAATCGCCCAGCACCAGATTGAGGCCAACAATAAGGCCAGCATCACAGATTTCACCACGATGTCGGCTTGCAAAAACAGCTCCCACGGGGACAGACTGTGGGCGGCGGCTAAGCCAGCGGTCTGGGTGGTTTGTACGCTGTTGGCTATGGTAAGCGGGTTAGGGGTAGGCATCATCAACTCCAATCAGGATACAGGCGGTGGTGGCAACAAAACGGTCAAAACAGCTTAGCACTGTTTGTGGGCGCTACCATACCCTGATTTTTGTTGGAAATTAAGGCCAAAAGACGGCCAATATCAAAAAGGGCGCGTAAAAGCCTGTCATGATGTTGGACTAAGGCGCCAAAATGGGGTAAGGCAATAGGGTGTTTTTCTTTTACGGATGGATGTTGCCATGACCACCAATTTGCACGGTTTTTACCTGGAAGACTTAAGTGAGGGGCAGAGTGCCAGCCTGACTCGGACAATCAGTGAGGCGGATGTCATCAAATTTGCCGAAGTTTCTGGCGATACCAATCCCGTCCATTTAAATGAGGATTATGCCAAAACCACTATGTTTGGCGGGCGGATTGCCCATGGCATTTTAACCGCTGGCCTTATTTCGGCGGTGTTGGGCACCAAGTTGCCGGGGCCTGGCGCTATTTACCTTAGCCAAAGCCTGAAGTTCCGTGCGCCCGTCAAGCTGGGGGATGAGGCCACCGCGCAGGTGGTGGTGACCGCGATTGATCAAGAAAAGCGGCGCGTAACCCTGGCCACCAGCGTCAGCGTCGCCGATAAGGTGGTGTTGGAAGGTGAAGCGGTGGTGATGGTGGATCGCAAGGCTAGCTAGAGCTTTCCCGCTTTAGCCTACCCTTATCCTACCCACCTTTTTTCTGCAAACGCTATACCGCGATGGGGGCGGTAATGCGCGGATGCGGGTTGTAATCGCTTAGGGTGAAATCCTCATAGACAAAATCAAACAGATCTTTTTTGGCAGGGTTCAGCTGCATCGTGGGAAAGGGGCGTATGTCGCGGCTAAGCTGCAAATCCACCTGATCCAGATGGTTTAGATAGATATGGGCATCACCCAAACAATGCACAAACTCCCCCGCCTGCAACCTACAAACTTGGGCAATCATCAGGGTCAGCAGGGCATAGCTGGCGATATTAAACGGCACGCCCAAAAACATGTCGGCGCTGCGCTGATACAATTGGCAGGATAGGCGGCCATCGGCGACAAACAATTGGAACAGCGCGTGGCAGGGGGGCGGCGATTTTTGAATCTGCGCCAAGGCCAACGGGTTCCAGGCACAAACCAGATGGCGGCGGCTGTCAGGATCGCGTTGCAAGCCTTCTATCAGGGCGGTGATTTGGTCAATCCCCTTGCCCTTACCCAGGGTTTCGCCGCCAAAATCGCGCCATTGCTGGCCATAAATAGGGCCCAGATCGCCATTGTCGGCCGCCCATTCATCCCAGATGGTCACGCGGTTGGCCTGTAGATAGCCAACATTGGTGTCGCCCTTCAGGAACCACAGCAATTCATGAATAATCGCCCGCAGATAGAGTTGTTTGGTGGTCAGCAACGGAAAGCTGTTGGTCAGGTCAAAGCGTATTTGATGGCCAAAACTGGCCAGGGTGCCAACCCCCGTCCGATCCACCTTGCGGGTGCCATGATGGCGAATGTGGCTTAACAAGTTCAGATAGCCCTGCTCCCCCATGCTGGCGGTCAGTAGCGGGCTGGGCGGTGGGGTGATGGCGGCCTTTGCCTCGTTGTTAACTTTTGTTTCATCATTTGGCGAAGCGACGGTCATCGGGGATTCACATGCTTAAGTTAAGGTTAACGTTAGATGGCACCCGCCTTAGGTGGGCAGGGTTGGTAATCATAACCTCGGTTCGTACAAACAGGAAGTGTTAGATGATACTTACAGCATCAGTGGAGGGTGTTTCACCAGCAAATGTATCAGATGATTTAGGCGAGAAGCCAAGAGATTTTCTTCCTGAAGAGATTGCGGCGGCGCGAGCAGCGTTAGAGGAGGGATGGCAGGCAGAAAATTCTTCATCGCCGCCTGAGACTGTTGCCGAAGCCGCCTCTGCATCTAGCCAGGCTTGGTCATTGGGTTCGGTCGGAGCGATTTTTGGCAGCGTGGTTAAGGTGGCCGCCCAGGCCATTACCTTTAGCCGCCAAGCAATCGTTAAAGGTCTTGCTTGTATAGGAATTTCTTTTGATCAAGCTCCACATTCCCACGCATCGGATGCTGCTAATGATAGTGACGCTGCAAACCCATGGGAACAGGTTGCGCAAAATACAGATCAGGCTCTAATTCACAATGCTATAGTAGCCAAATTGCATCAAAGGGATTGATGAGGCTTACTGTCCTATCCCCCCCCATATTAAGGACAGGGGTTGGGGTGGTCGCGGTGGATGCCCTCAATCGCTTGCAAAATTTCTGGCGACAACCGCACCTCCCACGCCGCGATATTCTCCGCCAATTGCGGCAAACTGGTTGCGCCGATGATGGTGCTGGTCATAAAGGGGCGGTGATAGGCAAAGCCCAAGGCCAGTTGGGTCAGGGTAAGGCCACAATCTTTGGCCAGTTGCAGATATTTCAGCACGGCGGCGTGTGATGGCGGCGTTTGATAGCGGGGAAACTCCTCCTTAAACTGCACCAACCGCGCGCCTGGTGCGGGTGTCAGGCTAGGATCATGATACTTGCCCGACAGCACCCCAAAGGCCAGGGGGGAATAGCCCAACAGCCCCACCCCCTCCCGATGATAGATTTCGGTCAGGCCAATTTCATCGGTGCGACACAGCAGGTTGTACAGGTTTTGCACAGTCTGTACGCGCGGTAAGGGTTCTGAGTCAGGAGCCATTTCATGCGCCTTTAGGCAGGTCATCAGCCCCAGGGGGTTTCGTTCGACAGGCCGATGGCACGAATCTTGCCCGCCTTAACCTGCTCCTGCAACCCGGCCAGGGTTTCTTGCAGGGGCACGGGCTGCTCCACCCCATTATGAACATAGCCAAAGCCACCAAAGCTGGGAACGGTGCGATCCGGCCAATGGATTTGGTACAGGTCGATATAGTCGGTTTGCAGCCGTTTCAGGCTGGCATCAACCGCGGCGGCGATGTTGGCGCGATCAGGCTTAGACTGACCATCGCGGATATAGGGGAAATTGCGCCCACTGCCGATAATTTTGGTGGCCAACACCACCTTGTCGCGGTTGCGACGACGGCTAAGCCAGCTGCCGATAATGCGTTCGGTCGATCCCTGGGTTTCGGCGCGCCGTGGGATAGCATACATCTCAGCGGTGTCGATAAAATTGATGCCGTGATCCAGGGCGAAATCCAACTGCTGATGCCCCTCAGCCTCAGTATTTTGTGCGCCCCAGGTCATAGAACCCAGGCAGATGGGGCTGACGGTTATATCGCTGTTGCCTAAAGGGCGGCGTTCCATGGCAATATCCTATACGAACAAGGGGTTTTGAGTTAGATTGTGGCATTCTACTGCCGATGATACCAGGGGCATAGGGTTTTTTGTAAAGGGGTGAATCTATGAGTGGCGGTGCAGAATTTAGCCAGTTGCTGGCCAACCTTACCATGGTTTTTATGGCCGCTAAAGTGGGGGGGGAGGTCGCCTTGCGGCTGCGGCAACCCGCGGTGTTGGGGGAGTTGGCCGCTGGCCTAGTGGTCGGTGTATCTGGCCTGCAATGGTTGCATCCCGATCAACAGGTGTTGCAGCTGATGGCGCAGATTGGTGTTACCCTGCTACTGTTTGAAATTGGGTTGGAATCGGATTTGCGGGCGTTGCTTAAGGTTGGGTGGCAATCGCTGTTGGTTGGGATTATCGGCATGGTGGCGCCGTTTGGCCTGGGGATGGCGGTCATGTTGGCCAGCGGGGTGGGGATGATGACCGCGGTGTTTGTCGGGGCGGCGCTGACCGCGACCAGTATTGGGATCACCATCAATGTGTTGCAGGAGTTAAAACAGCTGAAAACCAAGGCTGGCCAAACCATTTTGGGGGCAGCAATTCTGGATGATATTCTGGGTGTGGTGGTGTTGTCGGTGGTCATCGCCCTTAGCGATGGGCAGGCGATTACCGTGGCATCGGTGGGAATGATTGTCGGCAAAGCCCTGGGTTTTCTGATAGGCGCGCTGATTATTGGCAAGCTGGCCGCCCCCCATTTTGGCCGTATTGTTGGTTTTCTCCGCAGCCGTGGGGTACTGCTGACGGCTGCTTTAATCTTTGCCTTTGGGCTGGCCTATGCCGCCGAGATTTTCGGCCTGGCCGCGTTGATTGGTGCCTTTGCCGCCGGCCTGGTGTTGGCCGAATCGGATCAGCGGCATCCGTTGGAAAAGCAAATTAAGCCGGTGACGGACTTTTTCCTGCCCATCTTTTTTATCCTGGTCGGCGCGCAGGTGCAGTTGGGTGCGCTGTGGCAGGACAGGGCGATGATGACCCTGGTCGGGGTGCTAACCGTGGCGGCGGTGGTGGGTAAGCTGGCGGCGGGTGCGGGGGCGGCGGGATCGCTGCGGCATAAGCTGGTGGTGGGTTCAGGAATGGTACCAAGGGGAGAGTTGGGATTGATTTTCGCCAGCATGGGGCTGGCCAGCGCGGTGTTAAATGCTCAAACCCATGCGGCCTTGGTGGTCGTGGTGCTGATTACCACCTTTCTTGGGCCAGTCCTGCTGAATGGATTGATTGAACGGCGGTCACCATCTCCGTAACCAGGGGCAGGCGGCTATAAAATGCCGTTAAGCGGCTACGGCTATGGCGGTAGGAAGCGGATTGTTGGCAGCGGGTTCGGCCAAATGCGGCGCCAGGTACTTCATGACCTTATTATGGGCGGCCGTTTCAATCTGCCGCACCCGTTCGCGGGAGATGTTATACGTCTGGCTCAACTCCTCCAGAGTGCGGGCGGGATCGCGCAGGCGACGCTGTTGATAAATGGCTTTTTCCCGATCGTTCAGCTGATCCATCGCCTGCCGCAGCAACTGTTTCCGAGTGTCAAACTCATCCTGCTGCTCAAAAACCTCATGCCCCGCAACTGGCTGTTCCAGGGTGTCTTGCCATTCGGTGACGTTGCCACTGTCGTCGCCGCCGATGGGGGTGTTCAGGGACAGGTCGTGGCCAGCCATCCGCCTATCCATCTCCAACACCTCGGTGGGTGTCACCTTAAGCTGATTGGCGATTTGTTGCACGGATTCGGGGTTTAAATCATGGCTGCCCGCATGTGACAGCTGCGCCTTTAGCTTACGCAGGTTAAAGAACAACTTTTTCTGCCCCGCGGTGGTGCCGATTTTAACCAGCGACCAGCTGCGCAACACATATTCCTGAATCGATGCCTTAATCCACCAGCTGGCATAGGTGGCCAGGCGGAATCCCTTAGACGGGTCAAACCGTTTCACCGCCTGCATCAATCCGATATTGCCCTCAGCAATTAAATCGCCTGTCGGCAGGCCATAGCCACGATAGCCCAGGGCAATTTTGGCCACCAGCCGCAAATGGCTGGTCACCAGTTGATGGGCGGCCTGCACATCGGCAAATTTTATCCAACGGTTGGCCAGATCCTGTTCCTGCTCCAACGTCAACATCGGGAATGTTCGGATATCGGTGACATAACGGCTTAGACTATCCTGAGCAACTGGCAAGGTTGGCAGATGGATAGCCGCCGCCTGCCCGCCTGCAGGGGCGCCAGGATAGCGCACGGGCAAAGATGGCTGTTTAGCCACAGGGAGAATGGGGTGTATTGTCATAGTTGCACAGTATCATACTTTCCAAGAAATAGGAAGAATTTTGATGGTTTCAAGGGGGGCGTGGACAACCATCATAGCTAAAAATTGTTGATGGTTTTTTGCAGAATCTGATGACCATTTGCTATCTGCTGAACAATTGGTCTAAATAGATGGCCGTAATTGATGACCACGACCATGACCACGCCCCTTCAAGACAATAATACCCCCCAATCAAGCCGCCCAAAGCTGTGGCGGCGCTTGTTGCGCGGTTATGTGCGCCAAGAAAAAAGGACATTGGCGGCGGCCATAGTTTGCATGGCGATTGCGGCGGGGGCGACCGCGGCCTTGGCCAAATTGATGGAACCGGTGTTGGATGAGGTTTTCGTCAACAAAAGCGCAGGCAGTTTGATGGAAATCGCCGGCCTAGTGCTGCTGACCTTTGTTGCTAAGGGCGTGGCAACCTATGGCGAAACCGTGCTGATGACGGGGGTGGGACTGCGGATTGTGGCGCGGTTGCAACAACAGGTGGGTAGCCATTTGTTGCAGGCGGATTTGGCCTATTTCCATCGCAAGCCCACCGGCGTGCTGATTAGCCATGTGACCCAGGATATTAACCAGTTGCGCTACGCCGTTTCCAACGCCGTGACCGCGATTGGTAAAGACAGTTTGACCTTGATTGCCCTGCTGACGGTCATGTTGTGGCAGGATTGGCAGTTGGCATTCATCGCCTTTGTCGCCCTGCCTGTCGCCATTTTGCCGATTCGATGGATCGGGCGGCGGGTACGGCGGGAGGCGTCGGGCGCGCAGGCGCAGCAGGCCAGCCTGTCCAGCCTGTTGATGCAGCTGTTCCAGGGCATACGCTACGTCAAAGCCTATAACGCAGAGGGGTTGGAATCGGATAGGTTGGCGCAGCAGGTGGCACAGACGCAGGCGTACCAAATGGCTTTGGTGCGGGTTAAGGCGGCGGCGCATCCGTTGATGGAGGCGTTGGGCGGTGTCGCCATCGTGCTGGTCATCGTCTATGGCGGCGGTCAGGTGATGGAGGGTGCGCGCACCACGGGCAGCTTTTTTTCCTTTATTACCGCGCTGCTGCTGGCCTATGAGCCGGTCAAACGCCTGACCCATCTGAACGCCAATTTGCAGGAAGGCTTGGCCAGTGCGGCGCGGGTGTTTGACCTGCTGGACGAACAGCCGCAGGTGGTTGATCAGCCTGGGGCAAAAGCCCTGCAGGTCAGCCAGGTCAGCGGTGGTCAGGTGGTGTTCGATAAGGTCAGCTTCTCCTATGTTCCTGGCCAACCCGTGCTGCAAAACCTTAGTTTTGCGATTGCGGCGGGGCAGATGGTGGCGGTGGTGGGGCCATCGGGGGCGGGCAAGTCCACCATCGCCAACCTGCTTCTGCGTTTTCACGAGCCTGTGGCGGGGCAGGTGTTGGTGGATGGTCAGGATATTGCCGCCGTGACCCAGGCCAGCTTGCGGGATGCCATCGCCTTTGTCGGGCAAGAAATTTACCTGTTCAACGACAGCGTGTCGGCCAACATCGCCTATAATCAGCCAGCGGACGAAGCCACCATTCAGGCAGCGGCGCAGGCGGCCTCAGCTGATGAATTTATCGCCGATCTGCCGGATGGGTTGGCCAGCCTGGTCGGTGAGTTGGGCAATCGCCTGTCGGGCGGGCAGCGGCAACGGATCGCCCTGGCGCGGGCAATGCTGCGCGATGCCCCCATCCTGCTGCTGGATGAGGCGACCTCCGCCCTTGATCCCCAGTCGGAACGCAACGTGCTGGCCAGCCTGAAACGGCTGCGCGGCAACAAAACCACCATTATGATTGCCCACCGCCTGTCCACCATTATTGAGGCCGACAACATCCTGGTGCTGGCCGATGGGCAGCTGGCGGAGCAGGGCAGCCATGACCAGCTGCTGAAGCGCGACGGCGTTTATGCCAGGCTGTATCAACAGCCTGAGGAGGCGTTGTCGCGGCAGCAGGCGGTAGCCTAAGCGTCCTTCATGCTGCTGATTACCGCCTACCACCAGCTTATGCAGCAACTGACCCAGGCTGCGCAGCCGCAACCAGCCCAACAGGCGCGCTGGCTGTTAAGTGACCTGTTGGCCATCGATGACGCTAGTCAGTTTTGGCGGCTGGCGGATAATCGCTGTTTAAGCGCGGCTGAACAGGATCGGGTGACGGCGGCGGCCAGTCAGCTGGTGGCGGGGGTGCCGCTGGCCAGAATTTTAGGCTGGCGAGAATTTTGGGGGCTGCCCTTTGCGCTGTCGCCCGCCACGCTGGAACCCCGCAGCGATAGCGAAATCTTGGTGCAGGCCTTTATCCAGGCGCATCCGCAGCGGGATAAGCCCCTGCGCCTACTCGACCTAGGAACGGGCAGCGGTTGCCTGCTGCTAAGCCTGCTGCATGAATATCCCAATGCCTGGGGGCTGGGGGTGGATTATGCGGGCGAGGCGTTGCAAACGGCCAGGGGCAATGCAAATCGGTTGGGGCTGGCGACGCGGGTAGCCTGGCTGCAAGGGGATTGGGCGCAGGCACTGATGACTGGCCAGGGGGCTGGTCGTGGCTTTGATGCGATTATCAGCAACCCGCCCTATTTGGCGCTGGCAGAGGCGGCCAGCATTGATGCGGTTGTTACCCGCCATGACCCCGCCCTAGCCCTGTGGGGGGGTGCGGATGGATTGGATGCGTATCGTTTGCTGCTGGCCAGTTTGCAGGCGGTATCAGCCCCCGAACTGTGGTTGGAAATTGGCCAGGGGCAGGGGGCATCGGTGGTCGCGCTGGCGGCGGCGGCGGGCAGCTGGCAGCATCAGGGCAGCATCCAAGACCTGGCAGGAATCGAGCGGGTTTTGCAATTTTGTCCAAGTTCAGATAGATGTGAGACGTGATGGTGGTGGTGGGTGAGGCAAGTGTTGGTAAGTCGCAGACTTATCACCGCTTTCCTCACCCTTTTTTTGCTTTTTTACGGCAAAAAAGACTTACTG
>JBILMH010000050.1:0-9731 GCA_044375625.1 Alphaproteobacteria bacterium | reverse complement strand
GCGTGGAATCGCCACTCGATACCTTAAAAATACAAAATCTTTCCTCGCCGCCGTCCACATCCGATGCATCATTATGTGGGCAAAAATCTCGTGACTACACTATCTAAAAGCTTGCAAAATTTCAGCTGAAAAATTGCAAGCTGTCCCGGAAATTAATCTTGGGATCGATTTGTTCCAAATATCTTGCCAATCTCTGTCATCTTCAACAAGAAGAACGACTGGTTGTGTATTTGACTGAGCCATAAAAGTACTCTTTAAAAAACAGTTAAATTAAATCTTAATTTTGCAAAATGAGTTGGGGTTGTCAAGCCAAAAAATAGAGAGAACAACAAAAAAGTTTATGATTCTGAAATGATTATCCAGGAACCCTATGTGCGTCATCGTTTTATGCGGGTGGCATTGGGTGTTGGCGCGGAGGGGGGGCTGCATGCTAAACCGATTGAACGATGCTGCGAAAGGTCAGGTTGATGCGGGGGTGATGGATACGCGACGATTTTGGCAGGCTGTGATGCCATTGGGATTGGGTGGCGCCCCGCATGATCAACAGGCTTCCAGGATCCAACATCAGGGCGACGGTCTGTTTGGTCTTTTTGTGGCGAAAGCAAAATTTTCGTGCCGCGCCAAAGCTTAGGGAGGCGATGATGGGCTCAATGCCCAGGGTGGGTTCGTTGTCGCTGTGCCACCCCATCCCCTGCGTCCCATCATGATACAGATTCAGCAGGCAGGAGTTAAAGCTTGTCGCCGACAGCTCCTCAACCACGGCTTTTAGCGCCAGCAACCCTGGCGTCCATGGCGTAACCCGCCTTGTAATGCCCGAATAGCGGTAATCGCAGCCCGGGTCACCGACCCAGGCGACCTTACGCGCCGTGACGATCTGTTTGCCAAAAATCACCACCTTATCCTGTTGCCAGGGGATGGTGGCCAGCAGTTGGTCAAAATAATGCGCCGCCCGCGTGGCATCCATGATTAGGCCGTGGTAAAACACCTGCCCATCATAGGGCAACAGATTGGCGCCCGTATTATGGCCAAAGAGGTGGGCGGAATCGTTGGTCATGATGCCGGTTGACGGTTTGACAAAGCAACTGGTTGTTTAGGCATCAAAACGCGACGGGGGCGCCCGCACCCAGTCTTTTGGCTTTTTCCAACTTTTTGATGATCATGTTGCGTTTCAGGTTGGATAGGTGATCCACAAACAGCGTGCCGTTCAGGTGGTCGATTTCATGTTGGATGCAGGTGGCCAACAGGCCAGTGGCGTTTAGTTCCCGCACCTCATTCTGCTCATCCAAATAGCGCACCTTGCAAGCGTCGGGGCGGGTAACATTTTCAAAAACGCCTGGCACCGACAAACACCCCTCCTGATAACTGGAATCTTGATCGGATGTCCACAAAATCTCTGGATTGGCCATTTTCAACGGTTGTTTGGGCGCCTCTGGCACGTCGGACAGATCCATCACCACCACCCGCTGCGCCACCCCAACCTGGGTCGCGGCCAGCCCAATCCCCCTGGCCGCATACATGGTTTCCACCATGTCATCCATCAGTCGGCGCACGGTACCATCGACCGCCGTCACCGGTTGCGCCACCAATTTCAGGCGGGGGTCGGGGGCGGTTAAAATGGTTAAGCGCGCCATGGCGATATCTTTCTAAAGCCTGATAGGGGCATAAGGGGTCACGGATTGCTTTCAATTTGTATCATAACGCCTTATTTTGACAACATTCAGAACGTAAGGATGTTGGGCATGAGCAATATGGAATTTTTGTTGTTGGGGCTGTTGGCGGCCTGTGTGATCGGCATCGCAATGCTGCTGTGGCGGCGTGGCCATGGGCAGGCGGAACCGCTGACCCCCCTGTTGGAACGGTTGAATCAGCAGCAGCAGGAGTTGGCGGGGCGGCTGGCTGGCCTGGGCGACAACCAGTTGCAGTTGCAGGCCAATTTGGCGGATCGTCTGTCGGTGCAGGAGCGGGAGTTGGGGCGGACGCTGGACGAAAAGCTGCGCAACATCGACCTTAAGCTGGCGGGCGGGTTGCAACAAAGCACCCAACAGACCACCACCACCCTGACCGAAATTCGCGAACGGCTGGCGGTGATTGATGCCGCCCAAAGCCGCCTGACCAATCTGTCGGAACAGGTGGTCAGCCTGCAAGATATTCTGGGCAACAAACAGGCGCGCGGGGCGTTTGGTGAGGTGCAGTTGGAAAATCTGGTTACCATGTTGTTGCCCCCCAACGCCTTTAGCTTTCAGGCCACCATTGGCCACAGCGTCGGCAATGTGCGGCGGGTCGATTGCTTGTTGCAGCTGCCCAACCCGCCTGGGTCGATGGCGGTGGACGCCAAATTCCCGCTGGAATCGTACCAGGCGATGATCGCGGCGCGTGACCCCATCCCGCAGGAGGCCGCCCGCAAGCAATTCGCGGCGGCGGTGCTGAGCCATGCTAAGGATATTGCCGCCCGCTATATCGTGGCGGGGGAAACGGCGGATTCGGCCATCATGTTTTTGCCGTCTGAGGCGGTGTATGCCGAGCTGTTTGCCAGCTGCCCCGAGGTGGTGGAGAAGTGCTACAACCTGCGGGTCTGGCCAACCTCCCCCACCACCCTGATGGCGCTGCTGAACACCATTCGGGCGGTGCTGCGCGATGTGCAAATCCGTGAGCAGGCGGGGGAGATTCAAAAGCTTATCCGCCTGATGCAGGATGATGTGGGGCTGTTGGGCGAACGGGTGGATAAGGTGCGCAAGCAATTTTCAACCGTCAGCCAAACCTTGGAGGAGGTGGACACCTCGCGCAAGCGCATCGCCGCCCGTGGCACGCGTATTCTAAACATTGAGTTGCAACAGCCCGCGGTCGCCGATATGGTGACCGACCAGGTGGCTAAGCCTGAATCGTTGTTAGACGCTAACCCCTTAAGATTGGTAGAACCATGAGCCATTTGACCCGTTTTTTAGCCTGTATGCTGTGTTTAATGCTGCTGAATGTGGCATCTGGATTTGCGCATGCTGAGGAAAAAGCGGGCGAAAAAAGCCTGGGGACGTTGGTTATGCCTGGGGTTATGCCTGGGGTGGTTCCTGGCGATAGCGCTGGCGGCAGTGAATCGGCCAAGGCTGTTTCTTCTAAGGAAGATAGAGCTAAGCGAGAGGATTCTGCCAAGCAGGATGTGAGCGAGGATAAAAAACAGCCTGCCAGCCAACCCGCCGCGGCGGCCGTCAAACCTCCCTCAGACAGTGCTGAGTTAAAGGCCTTGATCCGCGTGTTAGAGGATGATGCGGCGCGCGCCAAGCTGTTGGGGGATCTGCGTCAATACTCTGGCCAGCCTGCTGCTGCTCCAGCTGCTGCACCTGCACCTGCTCCAGCCGCTGCACCTGCTGCAGCCACGCCGGGGGCGGCGATAGCCTCTGGCGTTGCGGCGCTGGGTGGCGTGGTCAATCAAACCGCCACCGTCGCGACCGACAATGTAAGCCTGGAATTTTTGGATGGTTTTTCCAATCTGATTAACCAGTTCAGCCAGGATACCGTGGATCTGTTGATGGTGATGGCTGAAATCCCGCAAAAGCTGGTCACCTGGTGGAAGGGGGGCGGCGAAATTCCTACCCCCGATCGGGCTATCCAGCAATTGGAGCTGTTATTGGGTCTGTTCGCCCTGTTTTACATAACCAAATTTCTTGGCAAGCGCTTGATGGGATCGCCCGCCAACTACATCAATTTGGAAGTGTCCTGGGCATTGCGGCTGTTGCCATTGGTTATGGGGGGGATGCTGTGGCTGGGCTGTTTTTTCTTCAGCAGCAGTCTGTTGGTGGCCAGCCTAAAACAAATCGCTGGTACGGATCGGCGCATCGCCCTGGCTTTAATTGAGGCGTTGACCATCAGTGGTGGTATCAGCTGGCTAAGGCTGGTGTTTTTGCCCCGGCTTAGCCAGCGTCAGGAAAAACATAGCCGCCGCCTGAACCGTTTGTTGGATGTCGCCCTGGCGCTGTTGATTTATGGCACGATCGGGGTGCAGCTGTTGGCGGCTGAGGGGGTGGCGATTGGCGTGCGGCGGATGGCGCTAAGCCTGTCCTATCTGCTGGCCGCTGGCCTATTGGTGATGATTGCGGTGCTATCGCGCACCCAGGTGCAGGCCTGGTTGCGGCAGTCGGCGGCGCATCACCCCAATTCGCAATGGGCAAAGATTCAGGGGGCGATTGCCGCCTTGTGGGTGCCCCTGATCGCGGTGGGGATGGCCATGGCCTATGGCCACTGGCTGCTTACCCGTCAGGAGCATAACAGCTGGCTGCTGATAGCGCTGGCCAGCCTGGTCGTAGCCGTCATCGTGGTGCGGCACGGCTTAGCCCTGATTAACTTAGTGATGGCGCGCCTGGTGCGAATGATCACCGCGATGGATCAGCAGGGATTGGGATTGTCCAGTCGGGTAAAATTTTATAGCTCAGTCTTTGGTAGCCTTATAAAAGCCTTGTTTCTAATTGTGATTTTTAGCAGTCTGTTGTCTATCTGGCAAATTAAGGGCGTCAACTGGCTGGACAGCAACAGCGGGCAGTATTTGGTGCAACGGGTCATCAGCCTGCTGCTGATTACCCTGTTTTCGGTTGTGATGTGGGAGCTGTTGAATTGGCTGTTGCATCGCTTTATTCATCAGGCTACCCACGCCGATGGTATCCCCAATCCCCGTCTGCAAACGCTGTACCGACTGATTCGTACCGTTGTCAGCATGGCCTTTGGGGCGTTGTTGGTGCTGATGATTCTGTCCGAAATGGGGGTTAATATTGCACCGCTGTTGGCGGGAGCAGGGATGATTGGGGTAGCGGTTGGCTTTGGCGCGCAAAGCCTGGTCAAAGATGTGCTGAACGGCATCAACATGTTGATTGAAGACAGTGTCAGCCTGGGCGATTTGGTCGATCTGGCTGGGCAAAGCGGCACGGTTGAGGATTTAACCCTGCGTAGCCTGAAACTGCGGGATGTCAGTGGTTGTGTGGTGACCATCCCGCTGGGCAGTATCACGACCATTAAGAACTGGAGCCGTGATTATGGCCACCAAGTGCTTGAGGTTGGTGTCAGCCATCAGGCCGATTTGCAAAAGGTGGAGCAGGTGTTGAAAACTGTATCCGATAGCCTGTTAAAGGATCCCGAATTGCAAGAAAGTATTCTGGAACCCGCCGATTTCTGGGGCGTGGATCGCATTGATGACAAGTTGGTGTATGTCAAGCTGCGCATCAAAACCGTGCCGATGAAACGGTGGGCGGTGGCGCGTGCCTTTTACCTTAAGGCCAAAACCGCCCTGGATAAGGCCGGCATCGCCATGACCCCCCCGCAGCCTTAGGGAAGTTAGAGGAAGCCTGCGGAGGGGGCGGGGTAGGCAGCACAAAAAGGGTAATTTTGAACAAAAAAGTAAGGTCTGTTTTTAATTATTGACAAAAAAGCAAAAGAAAGATATCTTTCCTTTAATTAATCTTTAATTTTTTAAAGGGTAAATGCTGTGAGTGCTGAACAACCAACCGCCTCTCCTATTCAAGAATGGCTGCAAGGAATTGTTAATAATACAACATCTGAAAATCCTGAAGTTCGTTATTCTAATGAAAATATTCTTCTGATATTATATAGAGGTAGCCGAGGTGAAGCCCAAAAAGATTCGAATCGTCAAATAATACTAGACATAATAAAAAATCAAGAGCAAGGATATCTGATCCAGCGCAAAGATCTTTTTGCATTAGTTCTTCAAGACTGCTTGAGTGAAGATCGTTTAAGTGATTGTGCGTTTGAAGCTTTTAATGCAAACCTTCCAAAAATTATAGATGATAAAAATGATTGTATATTGTCAGCAGCTTATAGAGTGGCTGGTAAACATGATTTTGGCATTAAAGGTAAAAAAATAAAAGAAGCGATTCTTGTACATTATCTTACGTTGGATGCTAATTCAGTCCAAAATAGTTTAGCTCTTTCATTGAGTATTTATGATGATTCAATTCACACCGAATCTCCTTGTAATTCGCTTGCTAAAAGATGTATAGAACATTTTCATAAAAATGTTCCTGATGTGTCGGGGGATTTTTTTGCTATTGCTCAGGCTGGTCACGGCAGCAGATAAAGCGGCTAATCAAACCCCGTGCGGGAACGGTTGCCGATGCCACGGCTGCGGAATTTGGGGCGGCGGCGTGTCAGCCCCAGATACATGCCAATGTTCAGCGACATGGCCAACAGCGATGATCCGCCATAGCTGATAAAGGGCAGGGTCATGCCCTTAGTGGGCAAGATGTGCATGGTGGAGCCTAAATTGATTAGGGTCTGCATGGTAAAGGATACTAACATGGCCGCACTGGCCAGCACCACAAAAGAATCCTGATCATCGCGCAGATAGCGCAAGCCGCGCAAAATCACCAGGATATACAGGCCGATAATCCCTAGGCTGGGGATAAGCCCAAACTCCTCACCCGCTACCGCAAAGATAAAATCGGCATGAACATCGGGCAAAACCTCCTTAACCCGGCCTTCCCCCGAACCGCGACCAAACCAGCTGCCCCCGGCAAATGCATCCAGGCTGCGTTCCACCTGGTAACGATCGCCCGCCTCACTGTTCAAAAAGGTGTCAATGCGGGCGGCAACATGCGACAGGCTTAGGTAGGCAATCAGCACCAAGGTCATAATAAACACCAGCCCGCCCAAGATGTAGCTGATTCTTAACCCGTTCAAAAAATATTGGGTCGCCCAAATGCCCGTGACCATCATCAACATCCCAAAGTCAGGCTGAAGAATCAGCAGCAGGGCGGTGGTGCCATAGGCGATGGTCGCCCATAATTGGCCAGGAAAGCTGGGTCTGTGCCGTTGCATCGAAAACAGCCAGCCGCATACCACCGCCAGCGCGGGTTTGGCGAACTCTGAGGCTTGCAGGGAAAAGCCCGCCACCCGAATCCATCGGGTTGCCCCCTTAGCCTCCTCCCCCTTAAAAAGCGTCAGGATAAGCAGGACGATGGCCAGCAGAAAAAGCACAACCCCCAATCGCCGAATCCAGGTGGGCGACAGCATCGAAACGCCGATCATGATCGCAATCGCAACCGGCAGGATCATCAGTTGGTGGCTGGCAAAATAGGTTTCGGGGAGGTGAAGGCGCAGCGCCACGGGGCCACTGGCGGTTGCGACCAGCAGGATGCCCACCAGCATGATGAGCAGAAACAGTGCCAGGCTTATCCTGTCAACCGTCCACCACCATTGACTTAAGAAATTGTCACTGCTGCGTTCAATCAGACTCATGCCGCAATTTGCCCCTTGGTTTGCAGGGTGATGACCAGCTGGCGGAAATGATCGCCGCGCTGTTCAAAATTTTGATATTGGTCGAATGAGGCGCAGGCGGGCGACAGCAAGATGGTGGGAGTCGCCTGGCCGTTTTCCTGCAACTTTTTGCCCATCTCAAACGCCTGCTGCACCGCGTGTGGCAGAGTTTCGCACAGGCTGTAATCCACCCGCCCCTGCAAAAAATCGGCAAATTTGCTGGCGCCCTCACCAATCAAAAAGGCGTGGGTGATGCGCGATAACAGCGGCAACAGCTCATGCATATCTTCCTGCTTGGGGCGGCCGCCCGCAATCCATAGGATATTGTCATAACAGGTTAAGGCCTTGGCCGTAGCCTCAGCATTGGTGGCCTTGCTGTCGTTGATACAGGCGATGTCGGCGGGGCGGGCAATCAATTCCTGCCGATGCGCCAGGCCAGGAAAGCTGCGCAATCCCGCGCACAGCTGATCACGGGATAGCCCCAGTTGCAGGCCAACCGCGACGGCGGCGGCAATATTCTGGGCGTTATGCTCACCAGGCAGGGTGGGCAGGGTGGCAAGCTCTATCAGCGGTTGATGATCCAGCAGCTGTCCCGCAAGCCATCCATCCTGCACCAACAGATCAGCGCCCACGCTGTTGCGGCCAGAAATTCTGATGATTTGTGTGCTGGGCTGTTGCAGGCTAAGGCGATCGGCACTGGCGGTGCTATAGGGGTCGTCCACCCCGATGACGGCCACGGGCGGATAGGAGCGGGGCGGGGTAGCGCTGGTTGCGGCGTTTGTTGCGGCAATCGGGGTAAACAGCCGTTCCTTAGCCGCCACATAGGACTCCATCGATCCGTGCCGCTCCAGATGATCGGTGCTGATATTCAACAGCACGGCAATGTCGGCCAAGCCGCGATCCAACAGCTCTAGCTGATAAGACGACAGCTCAAGCACATAGGTGCCCTGCGGCGGCAGATCTTCCAGGCTTAGCAGCGGGGGGCCAAAATTGCCGCCAATCAGGCTGTCGTTGAGGCTATCTTTGCCCGCCTGTTGCAACAAATGGTAAATCAGGGCGGTGGTGGTAGATTTGCCGTTGGTGCCGGTAATGCCAATCACACGGGCGGCACTCTGGCACGCCGCGAACAGGATCGCATCGTTCAGCAGGGGGATGCCCGCGCGCGTTGCCGCCTGCACGGTTTTATGCTGCGGGCTGATTCCAGGGCTTAGCACCAGGGCGGCAATGCCTGACGCCTGCCAATCCAGCTGATGCAAATCCTGGCAATGCAGGGTGCTATTGCTGCGGGCTGCCGCGCCATCGTCCCAGGCGATTACATCGGCGCCCGCCTGCAGCAGGGCGGTGGCGGTGGCCATACCGCTTTTGCCCAGGCCGTAAAGAGCGACTTTTTTGCCTTGCCAACCATGCAGCTGCATTGATCAAACGCCCCCGTTAGCGCACTTTAAGGGTGGATAGGCCAATTAAGGCCAACACCAGCGATACAATCCAAAAACGGATGACCACTTTGGATTCTGGCCAGCCCTTTTTTTCAAAATGGTGATGCAGCGGTGCCATCAAAAACACCCGCTTACCCCCGCTGTAGCGAAAATAGGATACTTGGATCATCACCGACAAGGTTTCCACCACGAACAGGCCGCCCACAATCGCTAACACCAACTCATGCTTGGTAATCAGGCTGACCGTTCCCAACAACGCCCCAATCGCCAACGACCCTGTATCCCCCATAAACACCTCTGCGGGGCAGGCGTTGTACCACAAAAATCCCAACCCCGCGCCAATCAGGGCGGCGCATAGCACCGCTAGCTCACCCCCGCCGCGAATATGATGGATTTGCAGATAGTTGGCGAAAACCAGATTGCCCGCCAAATAGGTGATGATCATAAAAGCCAGCGTGGCAAAAATGGTGGCGCCAATCGCCAACCCATCCAGGCCATCGGTCAGGTTGACGGCATTGCTGGCACCCACCACCACCACCATGCCAAAGACCAGATAGAACCATCCCAAATCAAACAATAGGCCTTTGAAAAAGGGGATAGTCAGGCTGGTTTTCAAAGCCTCATCATGCAGATTGTAAAGGTGCAGCAGGGTTAGGGTGGTTAGAACGCCAATCAAAAGCTGCAACCCCATTTTTTGCGCGGCGGTTAACCCCCTGTGGGTGCGGCGTTTCAGCTTTAGGTAATCGTCAGCCCCCCCCACCGCGCCAAAAGCCAGGGTGGTCAGCAGGACTAGCCAGACAAATCCGTTGCTTAAATCCGACCACAGCAGGGTGGATACCCCAAAAGTCAGCAGGATTATCAGGCCACCCATGGTGGGCGTACCCTTTTTGCTTTGATGGCTTTCGGGCCCATCGCTACGAATCGGTTGGCCAAGCTTTTGCATGCTGCGAAGCCAGTTGATAATCGGCTTGCTAACAAAAAACGACAGGAACAGGGCGGTCATCAGCGCGCCCGCACTGCGAAAGGTGATGTAGCGAAACAGGT
>JBILMH010000049.1:0-9974 GCA_044375625.1 Alphaproteobacteria bacterium | reverse complement strand
GGCGGCAGGCGGTATCGCTGCGCACCCTGGCTCTGGTGGCGGCATTTATCCTGTTGATGCAACCCGAAATGCTGTTAAGTCCTGGTTTTCAAATGAGCTTTGCCGCATCGGCGGGCATTATCGCCCTTTACGAAGGCTATGGCACCCGCCTGCATCGCTATTGGCAACAGCGCGGCTGGTGGGCTAAACCCGCGGCTATGGTGGTGGCCTTGTTTGCTACCTCGATGGCGGCCACCCTTACCACCACCCCGATTTCCTTTTACCATTTCCAACAAAGCTCCATCGCGGGGATTTTGGCCAATTTGCTGGCAGTACCCCTGACAGAGCTGGTGGTGATGCCGTTGGCGCTGTTGTCGATGGCGTCGATGGCGATTGGGTTAGAGGGGGTGGTGATGCCGCTGCTGGGCGTCAGCATCGATCTGCTGCTGCGACTGGCCACCTGGTGCGCTGGCCTGCCAGGATCGATGGTGCATGTGGGGGCGTGGAGCCCGTGGGTGCTGGTGCTGATGGTCATTGGGGGGATGTGGTTAATGATTTGGCAGCGTCGCTGGCGATTATGGGGCTTTGTGCCCCTAACACTGGCGGTGGTGATGGCCTATACCGCCCAGCCGCCCGCGGTCATGCTGTCACCCAGTGGCAAACTGTGGTTGGTACGGCTGCATGATGGGCAGGTGGTGTTATCGTCGCGGCAAAAGGAGCGATCCTTGGCCAAATTCTGGCTGGGGGCGCAACGCCGTGAGGCGGATGATGCCCTGCGCCCGACGGAGCTGGCCGATGATTACCCCGAATTGCGTTGCGGCACGGGCTATTGCCGATTGCAGCGGGGGGAGGATGTGATGGTGTGGGTGTGGCAGGCGGCCAATGATGACGTAGCCGCTGGGGAGCTGACGGCGGCCTGCGCGGGGGCGAAATTGGCGGTGTTGCAAACCGATTCGGCGTTCAACTGCGCGGCGGAGCGGGTGATTGATCATCCGCAATTGCAAGAGATGGGAACGCAATCGGTCTGGTGGCGGCCAAACAGTTCCGATGGCTGGTTGGTGCGGGCAGCCTGGCCAAGCGGGGTGCAGCGGCCGTGGAGCCAACCCAGTTCTCAGGAGGTGGCAACCGCGTTTAACAGTTCTGATAACGCCGCGCCAGGGTCGGATTGACGCATAAAATGCTCGCCAATCAGAAAATTGTTGATGCCAATTTGTTGACAAGCCATCAGGTCTTGCGGGTGTTTTAAGCCACTTTCCGCCACCACCGTCACCCCATCAGGAATGCGGGGGATCAGGGTTAAAGCGGTACTCAGATCGGTTTTTAGGGTTTTCAGATTGCGGTTGTTGACACCAATCAGCTTTGCCCCCACCTCTTGTGCGATTACCAACTCCTCCGCGTCATGCACCTCCACCAGGGCGGTCATTCCCAATTGGCTGGCGGCATCCAAACATTCCCGTAACAGCGATTCCGTCAGGATAGCTACGATCAGCAACACGGCGTCGGCGCCCATCACCCGTGCCTCGGCAATATGATAGGGCGACAGGGTGAAATCCTTACGCAAGATGGGCAGCGGATTGGCCTGCCTAACCTGCACAATGTCGGTTGGGCGGCCATGGAACCAATCCGGCTCGGTCAAAATCGACAGGGCGACGGCACCCGCCCGATGATAGCCATCGGCAATGGCAATGGGGTCAAAGGGGTCGCGGATAACGCCCGCGCTGGGACTTGCCCGCTTCATCTCGGCAATCACGGCGGGCTTGGTCGGTGGATTGGTTGTGCGCCCAGGCCGCAACGCCGCCAGAAAATCGCGGGGCGGGGGGCTGGTCAGCGCCTGTTGCCACAATTGTGTTAGTGGCAGCGATTGCTGCTGATCCTTTAGGCGGGTGGCGGTTGCTGCACAAATCTGTTGAAGGGGGCTATCCATCGTGGTGGTTACGGTCATGGTGTTACGCAAGAGGGAAGGAGGGAACCCCCCGCTAATGCGGGGAAGAGCGAAGTTGTGACAACAACTGGTTCGCTGCCCCACTATCCAGCGCAGCATAGGCCGCCGTTAGGCCGCTTGGCAAATCTTTTGCAAGGCCACAAATGACCAGGGCGGCCGCACTGTTCAGGCAGACCGCATCGCGATAAGCCCCCCGCTGCCCCGCCAACAGCTGTTGCATCGCGGCGGCGTTTTCTTCGGGCGTTCCCCCCAGCAGGGCGGTTTTGGGCGTGGGGGGCAGGCCAAGGCTGGCAGCAGCATCCAGCTCAAATTCCCGCAACTGTGTCGGCGTGACCTCAATAACGCTGGTAATCGCGCCAAGGGATAGCTCATCCAACCCATCCTGGCCATGCACGACCCAGGCGCGCTGTACCCCCAGGCGCTGCAACGCCCGCGCCATCAATTCTAGCTTCGTGGCATCATAGACGCCCAACAGCTGAAAACGGGGGCGGGTAGGGTTTAATAAGGGTCCCAGCAAATTAAAAATGGTGGGGCGGCCAATCTGTTTCCGAAGGGCGGCCAACGGTTTCAGGCTAGGATGAAACAGCGGGGCGGGCAGAAAGGTTAGGTGATGGCTGGCCAGTTGCTGGGCGGCTTGTGCCGCGGTCTCAGGCAATACCACCCCCAGGGCTTGTAGGACGTTCAGGGATCCACTTTTGGAGCTGGCCGCGCCGCCACCATGTTTGGCGACCGCCGCCCCCGCCGCCGCCGCTACCACCGCCACCGCGGTTGAGATGTTCAGGCTGTTGCTGCCATCGCCACCAGTGCCGCAGCAGTCGAATAGAGGTTGGGGCAGGGGTGGTGTGCCCGGCCAAGCCTGCATCCGTTGCCAGAGCAGCTGATGCAGCGATAACAGCTGATCCAGGGTGGGATCCTGGCTGGCGGAGGATTGCAACAGCGCCACTGCCTGATCCTCACGCAGCTGCTGATTCAGCAGCTGTTGCCATGCCGCCATGTTATCCATAGGAACGGACTGGGTGGGTGGTGGTTGGCTTGGTTGCATCAAAACAGCATGCCCTTAAAGCGTTAGGCCGCGCACAGGCCTGTTGTTCCCTTAAGCCGTGGCGGTGGTTGAAGCCTTTGTCGTCGCCGCCTGTTTTGGTGCTCGCCTCAACCAACGCAGCCAGCGTGGCAACGATACCCCCTCCAACGCGTTGATCATGGAGGTGATAACCGAGGCCAAATAGGGCAGAGACTGAATCAGCAGGATAAACGCCCACATCCGTGCTTCAGGGTCATCTTTACCGGTCATGGCATTGACCGAAAAGGCACCCAGCCACAGCAACAGGGTAAAGCCCAACTCCTCCCGCGCCATCAAAAAGCCTTTGAAAAACGCTGGTTTGTTTTCACATTTGGGGGTTCGTAAAAAGGTGCCCTTTTTGTTGGTCAATCCCGCCAATACCGCGCAGGCAATGCTGTAGCTTAAGGCCAAGCCCGCCACCGCAGCCCCCAGCTTTTGGCTAAAGCTGCAACGCACCCGTTTGTTATACAGGGCAAAGAACTGCACCATTTTGTACAGAAAGACCCCCAGGGTTGGTACGATGAACAGGGTCAGCGGATATTCGAAATAGCGTGGCAAGGCCAGTATCCCAACCGTCCACAACAGGCCAAGGGTGGTGAACAGCAGGGACATGGCGTCCATAATCCATGGGAACCAGCCAACCAAGAAATGGTACCGCTGCGCCATCGTCAATTTGGCATCCTTACGCAGGGTAAACAGATCCTTGGAATGGCCGCGCAGAATCTGCATCGCGCCAAACGCCCACCGATATCGCTGTTTTTTATAGGCAATAAAGGTGTCGGGGTTCAGGCCGCGCCCAAAGGTAACCGGGACATAGACGGATTTGTAGCCCGCCTGCATAAGGCGCAAGCCAAGCTCAGAATCCTCACAGATGCACCATTCCGCCCAGCCGTTCAGATTTTTCAACGCTTCGGCGCGAATCAGGGTCATGGTGCCATGCTGAATGATCGCGTCACGCTCATTCCGTTGCACCATACCGATTTCAAAAAAGCCTGCATATTCCCATTGGCACATGCTTTTAAACACCGATGCATCACCATCACGATTATCCTGCGGCGCTTGCACAAAACCGATTTCCTGGTCGCGGAAATAGGGGATAAGGGCGTTCAGCCAGTTGCTGTCCACCACATAATCGCTGTCAATCACCCCAATAATATCGACATCAGGGGCGGTGTTGCGCATGGCAAAGTTCAGCGCGCCGGCCTTAAAGCCATCAACCTTTTCCAAGTGGAAAAAGCGGAACGAATCACCCAGTTCGCTGCAAAGCTGCTGAATAGGCTGCCAAATTGCTGGGTTGGAGCAGTTGTTGCTGATGACCAGCACTTCCAGATTGGGATAGTCCAGCCGTTTCAGTCCTTGCAGAGTTTCTGCCACCATCTCTGGCGGCTCATTACAGATGGGCAGGTGAATCGATACTTTGGGCACAAAGTTGGGATCAGGCTGCGCAAACGGCTTGAAGTTGCGGCGATTGGGTTCTGACCACAACACCTCCGCCATCTCAATACCATCGCAAAGCAGTAGGGTCACCAAGAAGGCCAGGGCGCCTAGGTTAATCACAAAAACCAAGGATCCCAGCGGCGATAGATATTGGGTTGCCCCCAAATACACCACCCAAACCAGATAGGATACCGCCACCTGTAACAACAGGGCATAGGCAAAATGCCCCTTAATCCGAATGTCGGGGCGCATCCGTGCAAACAACCAAATGGCGGGCGCCGCCAGCAGTGATGCCGCCAGCACCAGCAATGGCCAACTGGGGTAGCTGACCAACGATCCCGTCATGGCAAATTTGGCTTCGCGCGCTTCGTTAAAGATACCCCAATAGGCGCCAACCCCACCTTCCTGCACTTTTTTCCAAGGCTGATCAAAGGCTTCCATGATGTAGTATTCAATATCATTGGCGCGGGCAAAGTTCAAAAACTGCCTCAGGAACGCTGCCTGATTGGCGGGTGAGGCTACGGCTGCTTTTTTGATGCGCCCACTGCTTGGCCAGCCCACCTCAGTAATCACAATACGCTTGCCGGGAAAGGCCTTTTGCACCATGCCATAGACTTCTTTGGTGAAGGCGATGGAGTTGTCCAGCGCAATCCCCTCCCAATAGGGCAGGATGTGAATGGCGATAAAGTCCACATGGTTGGCCAGCTCAGGGTGATCCAACCACCCCTTCCAGGTTTCCGCGGTGCTGACCGGCTGTTTGGTAGCCTCCCGAACGCGATCCAGGTGCGCGGCCAGCTCGGCCACGGTTAAATCGCCCCGCAACAAAACCTCGTTCCCGACCACCAAATTTTTAACATTGTCCTGCTGATTGGCCAGGGTGATGATCCGCTCCACCTCCTGCCCATTGGTATCTTGGTTTTTGTCCAGCCAGGCACCAAGGGTGACATCCAGGCCATAGGGTTTGGCCAAATCGGGCACCACATCCAACCCGTTTAGAACACTATAAGTTCTGACCGAATTGACCTGGCCACTGACCAATTGCAGGTCGCGGGCAATATCCTCAGGGGTTGGGTCGATTTTGGATATAGGGTTGTGCGCATTGCTAAAGGGGGCAAAAGATACCCCGCGAATTACCCCACTCCACGCCTCCTCCTGCTGCGGCCAATTCAGCCAGCTCCAGAACCCCAGGTTCAGGATTAAGGCCAGGGCAATAACGATTAAATTTCTGCGGCGCATGGTGCGAACCCTTTTGTTAACTTACGGTGAGGGATTGTGAAAATATAATAACAGATAAAAGCTTGCGGTTGTACATTTCCATCATGCAGGCAATTTTGGCAAAACAATGGTGGAAAACGCCGAAACTGTCTCTTTATAAGAAACAGCTAAGTCATTTATTAACTTTTTTGCGCTTATTATAATTGGTAAAACTCTTGCCAATTGGGGGTCATATGATGTTGGTATCCTATGAAATAGCACAAAAAACAACGAATAGCTATGATGAAGATTATGAGTGTCGATTTTTGATTAACGTGCGCCGCAATAAGCTGTTGGGCTATTGGGCTGCCGAATTGTTTGGTCTGCAGGGTATCGAGAAGGAAAATTACGCCCGCAGCGTGGTCATTGCCGATTTTGAGGAACCTGGCGATGATGATGTTTTGCGCAAAGTCTTTAAAGACTGCCAAGAAAATTGTTGCCCCCAGTCGCGGCAGGCGATTCGGAGTCAAATGGATAAGCTGATGATCATGGCAAAACATGATATTTTATCGGATCAGTACAGCAGCGATTTTAATCAAGAATTGCTGATGAGCTTTTCCTAAAAGACGGCCTTTGCCCAAAGCTTAGTCGCCGATGGCAGTCCAGCAAAAAAGTGTTCGCCAGCGGTTGTCGGGCTGATTGAACCGTCCCTCATCGGTAACGGCAAAGCCCATAAGGGTGGCGGGGGCAAAGTAGCTGGCGGCTAATCCTGGGTCAGGGCTAGCATCACGAGAGGCGCCCTGGCCATGCAAATAGGTGGCCAGCGCGCTGATAACGGGGTTATGGCCGATCAGCAGCAGGCAGTTGCTGTTGCCACCAAGGCTATCCGCAATATCCAGATAATTTTGATAACTGCCGTTGGGATGATGGCCATGACCATTGTACAGGTCATCGCTGGCAATCCGCTTGCTGTCCTGGTGTGGCGCGACCAGCTGCGCCGTTTGCTGGGTACGCAGTGCCGAGGAGTGCAAAATCAGGTCGGGATAAAGATTCTGCGCAATCAACCGTTGCCGTTGCAGGGCGCATTGGTTTTGGCCATGCGCGGTTAAGGGGCGATCAAAATCCCTAAGGTTCGGGTTCATGCTGTTGCCAGCCTCTGCATGGCGCATGATTAGCAGATGTTTCATCGCGCGAAATCCCTTAGTCTTGTTTCTGGGTAATGTTTCATGACATTGTTTAATGGCTGGCGAATGGTTTAGCATAATTTTGAGTCAGGCATGAACCCCAATTTTTGCCCCCTCATTCTCGCGACCCCTCTCACCCCTGCCAACACCATAACGATTAACGGAACAGATAATGGAAAAAAATTTTAATCCTGAAAGCTTAGTCGAACTGCTGGATTTAATTGGTGTTGGCGCGCTGCAAGAGTTGGTGGCGGTGTTTTTTGATGAATTCCAGGATCGTCACGGCGCCCTTAAGCAGGCATATCATGACGGCAATCTTGAGGAAATGCAGCAGCAGGCACATGCCCTTAAGTCGCTTTGCGCGGGGGTTGGCCTGATGCATCTGCACGCTGTTGCCGAACAGATTGACCAGGCGGCCAAGGCAAAAATTTTGGTTGAGGCGCGTCATCACAGCCAGCAATTTTTGGCCGATACCGATGTTGGCTTGTCCGCCCTGCGTGGTTTTGTGGCGGATCACGTCACCGGTTAACAGGGCAATCGGGTGGGCGAAAGAAAGAATTGTGTTTTTTGCCCAGTACCGTTATGGTGGGCAATGGTTTTACAGAATGTTGTGCGGTGATCTGTTGGAAATGACCACTGTTCCGCCTTCAATCCTGATAACAGACAAAAGATGACGTTGATGTTGGTTGCCAAGCGCCCCATACCGATAATTTTTTCCCATAAGTTTTTTAAGGGGATTTTTGTCCTGTCCAACCCAATTGCATTGGTCTGGCGGGCGTTGCCTTGGAATGGTTTAGCAAAACAAATCGTCCTTTCTGTTGTCAGGTGCCTTTCTTATCGACCTGATACCCTATTGGAGATACCTGATTATGAACAAAAAAATGTTAATAGACGCCACCTACGCGGAGGAAACGCGCGTGGTGGTCATGAACGAGACCAAAGTTGAGGATTTTGACTTTGAGTCCAGCCACAAAAAACAGCTTAAAAGCAATATTTACTTAGCGATTGTCACGCGAGTTGAGCCGTCTTTGCAGGCTGCCTTTGTGGATTTTGGTGGAAACCGCCACGGTTTTTTGCCGTTTAGTGAGATTCACCCCGACTATTTCCGCATTCCTGTTGAGGATCGCCAGGCCTTGTTAGAGGCGCAACGGCTGGCCGGTGTTGAGGGCGAAGAGGATGGTGGGGATGATGACGATGGCGTGGTGATGCGCGATGAAGATGGCAATGATCAGCCCTTTAACGGCAATGATGGCGATGACGATGATTTTGACGCGGAGGATTCCGACGAAAATTCTGCCAGCGCTAATGCTGAAGAGGGGGAGGATGATGGCGCCGAATCATCCTCTGGCCGTCCTCGCCGTCGCCGCCGTGGTGGTAGCCGCCCCGCCGATGATGCGGAACGAAAAATGCGCCAACTGCTGCGCCGTTACAGCATTCAGGAAGTCATCAAAAGCCGCCAAGTGATGTTGGTTCAGATTGTTAAGGAGGAGCGCGGGAATAAGGGGGCGGCACTGACCACCTACTTATCCCTGGCGGGTCGCTATTGCGTCTTTTTGCCGAACACCACCAAAAGCAGTGGGATTTCTCGCAAAATTAACGATGGTAAGGATCGCCAACGCCTGCGCTCTATTATCGATGAGTTGGAAACGCCCGATGGTACAGCGATTATCCTGCGCACCGCGGGCGAAAATCGTAACAAGTTGGAAATCAAGCGGGACTTTGAATACCTAAGCCGCGTTTGGGAAACCATTCGGGAAGATACCCTGAAATCCACGGCACCCGCCCAGATTTATGAGGAGGGGAGCCTGATTAAACGGGCGATACGCGATATCTATAACCGCGAGATTGATGAGATTCTGGTTGCGGGGGTTGAGGGGTTCCGCATGGCGCGGGAATTGATGCGCCAGTTGATGCCCAGCCATGTTCGCCGGGTCAAATTCTATCAAGATCCCATTGTGCCTCTGTTCCACAAATATGATGTGGAGCGGCAGTTGGAGGATATCTACAACCCATCCGTTAAGTTGCGGTCTGGCGGGTATGTGGTGATCAACCCGACTGAGGCTTTGGTGGCGGTCGATGTGAACTCTGGTCGAGCCATTCGCGAACGCAATGTTGAGGAAACGGCCTATCGCACCAATTTAGAGGCGGCCGACGAAATTGCCCGACAACTGCGCCTGCGCGATTTGGCGGGCTTAATCGTGATTGACTTTATCGACATGAACGATCGTCGCTATCGCTCTGCCGTGGAAAAACGGTTGCGTGATGCGCTGAAGAATGATCGGGCGCGGGTACAAATTGGCCATCTTAGCACCTTTGGCTTGTTGGAATTGTCGCGGCAACGGTTGCGATCCAGCCTGTTGGAAATTGCCGCCGACACTTGCAAACATTGCGGTGGTGCGGGGCATGTGCGTTCGCTGGAATCCTCTGCCCTGCAAATGCTTAGGGTTATTGAGCAGGAGGGGATTACCCAGAACAGCAGCAAGCTGATCATCCACCTGCCCACCGCGGTTGCGTTGTATTTGCTGAATCATAAGCGTGAAGCCCTTAGCCATTTGGAATCGCGCTTTGGCATGGCGGTGGAATTTGCCCCAGATGACAGCCTGATTCCGCCAGAACATCATGTGGATCGGATTGCGGGAACCCCTGGGGAATTTCGTCCAAAGCTGTTGCCATCCTCAATCACCGCCAACCCAGAGCTGGACGACGATTTTGCCGATCTGCTCGTGGAGGAAGATGAGGAGTTGTTGGAGGAGGCCACCAACAAAGACGGTGAAGACAGCGAAGGCGTAAGCCGTGCCCGCCGTGATGATGGGGATGGTGAGGGTGGTCGCCGCCGCCGTCGCCGTGGCGGTCGCAACCGTTACCGCCGTTCCCGTGAGGATGGGGAGGGGTCAGCCCGACCAGAGCCTCAGCAAGAATGGCAGGGGGGCGATCGTCCCAGCGATGATCAGGGGGATCCCCTGCTGTGGGATGGGGATTTCCCTGTTGTTCCTGAATTGCTGACTCAACCGCCAGCCAATGTATCGGAAGAACCGAAAGAAGCCCCCTTAGGGCGTCGCCGTCGCGGCGCAGGCAAGGTGGCTTCGGCAGCTTCGACGGAGGAGCAGACGAGACAATCAGACGATGCTAAGACGGATGAGGCCAAGACGGATGAGGCTAAACCTCAGGCTTCATCGCC
>JBILMH010000048.1:0-10155 GCA_044375625.1 Alphaproteobacteria bacterium | reverse complement strand
ACTGGGTGTGCTCATCGACATCGATGTTAAAACTGCGCCAATCGATGACCGCCCGATCACTGGCCTGATGCACGTCCAGCTTTTTGCCAGCCTCACTGATGGTCGCGCTGCCCGCCGCCACCACCCCATCGGCGGGGTTGGCATGGGCGGATTTAGCGTCAATCGCTGTGAAGAGTATCATCGCCCACAACGCAAACTTGCCAAAGGATTGTACGGCGCCAAAAGACTTCGAACGAAGAATTTTGAGTGCTTTAAGCGATAAAAAAGCCATGAAAAATTACCTTAAAAATATAAATTAAATTATCTCAAACTTTATCTTTTTTTGTTTTGTCTGTCAACACATTGTTTTTCCCTCTTTGGGTTAAGCTGATTTTCTCACCGACAGATTTCTATGGTTCTTTCTTTGAAAAACTGGGGCTAAAGCCCCGCCAGCAACTCGGCTAGCACTTTGGGCAGCAGGTCGGGCAGGTCGTCGGCAATCAGCCCCACCCCAAAGGCGGTGGCGGCCGCCCCATGCAGCCATACCGCGGCGGCGGCGGCAGCAAACGGCTCCATCCCCTGTGCCAATAGCCCCAAAATGATGCCGGCCAGCACATCCCCCGCACCCGCCGTTGCCAGGGTCGGGGGGGCGTTACGGTTGACCAGCACGCGGCCGTCGGGGGCAGCGATCACGGTGTGATGCCCTTTCAGCACCAGAACCACCCCACAACGGGCGGCTGCTGTGCGGGCGCTGCTGATCCGCTGATCGGCTGTGGCCAGCGGCAAATCATACAGGCGGGCGAATTCGCCCTCATGGGGGGTCAGCACGCATGCCCCTTGGCACGCCGCCGTCGCCTGCTCCAACAGGGGGGTACCACCCGCAAAAACCGTCAGCGCATCGGCGTCCAACACCACCGCCCGCTTTGGGGGGGTATCCTGGTTGGGCTGTTGGTCATTAGGATCTGGGGGCACCGCACTGGCCAACAGTTGCAGAGCGTAGGACTTGGTCTGATCGGTCACCCCCGCGCCAGGACCCAGCAGCACGGCGGTGATGCGGCGGTCAGCCAGCACGGTCGCCAACTCCTCCCCACCCGCCACTGGCCGCACCATCTGGCTGGCCAGCACGGTGGGGCCATAGATGGGCAGGGCGATGGGGGGAACGGCCAGGGTGGTCAGCCCCGCCCCCGCGCGGGAAGCCGCCCAGGCCGCCAGGCGCGTCGCCCCGGTTAGCGGGTACCCGCCGATAACCAAGGCGTGGCCGCGATCGTACTTATTGCCCGCAGGGTTCAGGGTGGGCAGCAACCCCCGCCAGTGATCGGGATGGTTGGTCAGGCTGTGGGCGGAGGGATTATCAAGCATAAGGTCAGTCTTGCCGATTTCTTAGCCCCACGGCAAGGGGGGGGCAGACGGCGGTTCGCAAATGGCGGCGACTAAGGCGATTTTTCCTCAAACATGTTGTTCATTTTCTCATGAAATTTGCCCATCACATCAATCAAATCAGCCTCCAGATGATGCATCGCCAACTGCAAATCCGGGTCACCAATGTTGAATTTCTTCACCGATTCCAGGATAGCAATCAGCCGCCCCAACCCATCGGTTACTTCAAACAGTGCGCTTCGCCTTTGTAATGTCATCTTGTCCACTCCAATCCATCAATAATACTGGATAATTTCTTAAAATTTTATTAGATATCTATCTTTTTTTACTTGTCGTTATTTATTTCTACCAATACTGACCAGAACTATGCCCCACAACCGATTGTGAATTCGGCAATCAATTTGGTGATTACTTCTGCAATCAATTCTGGCCATGGCGTTCTCCCAGTCATGCGGCTAATAATTGTTACAGTAGCGTGAAATGGTTAAGAAAAACTTATCTTATAATAATTTAAAACCCTGAATACATTAGCGTTTATTTACGCATGCGCCTGTATTCACAGGTTGGTCTTGCAGCGTCTAGTTAACCCGCAAAAATAAGCGATTGACGGTGCCGTTTTACTTGATAGCACCGCACGTCATTTTGGAACGAATTTTGGAACGAGGGCGATAGAGGCGATACCCCCCGCCTTACATCCATAGCCATGCCATTGCCAGCTTAATGAAACAATTTCTTAAGCGCGTCGGTTTTTTCTGAGGATCCATCCATCAATTTGGTGCCCAGGTCTTTCAGGGCGCCTTGCGGATTCTTGCTCAAGGCCTTTAACGCCTCCCCGCCCAATTTTTGCGCGTAAAAGGCCAAAACGCGATCCGCCTTAAAGGATAGAGCTGGACTGGCCAGGGGGCCGCGCGCCATCACCTCAAAACTGGGCAGGTCAATCGGCTTGGCCAGGGTCACCGTGGCGGTCATATCGATGGTTTCGGCAATAAAGGCTATCCGCCCCACCCCCTTGGCCTGCCCCACATCGGGGGCGTCGGCAAAGCTGTTGGCGGTGCGCGCCACCCCATTGGCAATATCAAAATCGCCAGACACTTTGGCGATCTTGGTCTGCCCGCCTTTCAGCCCATTACCACTCAGCAGCGGCAGAACGTCGGCGGGCGATTTGATGCTGTTCAAGCTGTTCACCAATTTGGCGCCATCATAACCCTGATAGCTGGTATCGCGGATATCAACGCCTGCCTTGGCGGTCAGACTGGTTTCCACCGCCTCAATACTCTGCCCACGCGCCTTACCATCAACGGTCAGGCTGACTTTACCGCCGGCCAGGGGCATATCGGGCGCAAAAGCCGATTTTATCTGATCCAGCAGCAGATCGTTGATCTTCAGCTTTATCACGCTGTCATGCGGGCTGGTCTGGGGGCGATGGCTGCTGCCGCTTAGATCAATCGTGCCGCCCAGGGCTTCGGCCACCAACTGTTTGGCCTTAAGGGTTTGATTGCGGTATTCCAGATCCGCCTTAACATTCGTCAAAGGCAATTTCTGCGCCTTATTCGGCAGCTGCAGCTGGTCAATATTCAGCTTAAGCATGGCGGCCATTCGATCCGCCCAATCGGCATCCTGCAGGCCATAGGAGGGGAGAGAGAGTTGCAAGGTTGCCTGGATCTCTCCGCCCGACACCGCGGCGGCTGGTTGCGCTGGCTTCTTAAACAGCTGAGCCAGCTTATCAACCGTTACCCCCTGCAGCTGTAACACCATATCGCTGGGGTTGGGGCCGCCCAGGCTGACATCGGCCTTACCCGTCAGCTGCCCACCCAGAAAATCGGCCTGCAGCGGGTTAAGCAGCACCCGCCCATCGCTAAGATCCGCCTGCGCCTTAAGCTTGGTTAGCTGGATCGGTTCGGCGCTTACGCCATCAAGCTGCACATTTAGTGCGGCGGCGGTCAGGGCGACGGTGGTGCCGCGATCAACGCCTTCCGCCACGCTGGCCACACCAGCAATGCTGTGGCTTTGCACCTCAACATCCATGCCGTCAACCGCCAGTTTTTGACCCGCCGCCTGATAGGTGATGGCGGCGTCGTGAACCACCACCTTGCTGATATCAAATTGTGAATTTTCTAAGCTAGAGGGCGCCTCTTTCCCAGCCTGCTCAGCGCCCTTAGCCTCAACACCCTCTTTTGGCGCGCCCCCCTCCGTCTTGGCAGCAGATTTATCGGCAGGCTTAGCGGCGGCAGGCTTAGCGGCGGCAACCAGGGGCAGATTCCAATTGCCCTGGCCATCTGGCAATTGTTCCAGATAGATTTTGGGCTGATCAATACGCAGGCTGGTCACATTGATTTGACGACGCAACAACATGGCCAAATCGGCCTCCGCCGTCACCCGTTCAATGGTTAGCAATTGGGGGGCAACCCCGCCTTTGGCATTGGCCAGGCTGATTTTCTCGACACTGATCCCCAGAATTGGCCAAAAACGCAGGCGTAAATCCCCCTCAATGGTCAATGGGCGCCCCAGTTTTTCTGAGGCCAGGGCGGTCAGTTGCGGTTTGTATTGGTTCCAATCCATCTGGCCAATCACCACGGCGCCCACCCCCACGACCACGGCGATCACCGCGACCAGCCCGGCCACCACCTGCAACAGCCGTCTGAACAGCCGATGACCATTGGTCTTGCGGGGGGGATTGGCGGGATTGCGCGGGTTGTTAGGGTTGGCGCTGGGGAAAAGACGGCGGATCATTGGTTGCCTCAATGACGGGATTGGACAGAAAGGCCAAAATATCATAGCCCGCGCCAAAGTCATAGAGGTCATTGTGCCCCGCCTTTGGGTAATCTTTTAATCGTTTGGGGTTGTTGGCCTGCACCCCCGATTTACCGAATCCTGCCGCCTTGCAGAATCGCCTGTACAGCAGGGTTCGGTTGGCGTTTCGTCAGGTCATGGTGAATCAGCCTTACCTCTTTGCTGACGCCAAAATTGGCATAGTGGACTTCATAGGTGTCCAGCATCATCACCCCACCCGCCTTGGTTTGCAGGCCTTGCCCCGCATGGTTGTCGGGATGCACGGCGGAGATTGCCTGGCGTTGCCCCGTGCTGGCCAGAATATCCAGCATGATGTTAACCAGCCTGGATCCCACCCCGCACCCGCGGGCAGCCTCTGCCACATACACTTGCGCCAATAGGGCAGGGTTAAGGTTGGGGGCTAAGGCGGGCTGCAAATCCAGGGTGCAATCCCGCTGCCCCCGCACGATGCCCAACGGCTTCTGCCGGCCGTTTGAGGCTTCTTCAACCGCCATCACGCCCCAGGCAGCATCCCGTGCGGCCAACAACCAATGCTGATCCCATAACGCGCCAATGGCTTCGGGGGTAATGGTGGCGGCAAATTCGGGGCAGAGCTTCGTATAGGCCGCCCCCATCACCTCACGGTGCGTCGCCACCACCGCGGCGGTGTCAGCGCGGGTAATAAGACGATAGCCAATCTGCCCAGCGGCTACGGCAACGGAAGTCGACGCAACGGCTAACGGTGGCCGTTCAAGAACTGAAGAAGTCATAACAATATCAATACAAAACAGATGGAACGACGAAGGGTTGGCCAGCGCATCAAAGCCAGCCGAGGCAGCGATTATCGTCGTCGCAGCGGGCGAATAACCAGGCCGCAACCAGGCGCCTGCATCACCGTCTTTTTGGGCAAATTTGCTTTCATCCGACCAAAGTAGCAAAGGTTTTGTAACAATGCAACAACAAAAAGCACAAATCCTGGAACTTTATGCATGGATTTGCTGCTCCCCCGCATTGCCCACGGGAACAAAATCGCTTAGGTTATGATGGTTTAATCACAACAGCTTATGACAGGGGTTTGTCATGAAAAAACCATCGCTTTTTATCTGGGTTGTCTTGGCGGCGGTTGTAAGCAGCCTGGCTACCAGCTATGTTTCTCTTGGCAATCGTGGCAACAGTCATGACAGCACTGGCAGCAAGGCGCCAGGCACCTATGAACGTATCATGCAGTCGGGCAAGGTGGTTTGCGGCTATTTCCCATGGCCAGTCTATGCCGAAAAAGATCCCAACACGGGCAAATTATCAGGACTAACAATTGACTTGGTGGAAAAAGCCTTGGCGACCTTAGATCTGAAAGTGGAATGGAAAGAGTTGATTCTGGGCACGCAGATTCAGGATCTTGAAACCGGCAAAGTCGATGTTGTTTGTATTGATGGACCCTTTATTATGCCTACAGGCAAATTGGTAGAATTTTCTAATCCCCTATTTGCTAGCGTTGTAATTCCCTATGTCCGCGCTGATGACGATCGCTTCAAAGCCAAGGCTGATTTCAATAACGAATCGGTAAAGTTTGTTGGACTGGACGGCGATTTTTCTGCTGATTTGGTGCAGCGACGTTTCCCCAAAGCTCAGCTGAAGTCAACGCCAGCCACCACCGATGTTTCCCAGCTGTTTTTGGATGTTGCAACCAAGAAGGTGGATGTCACGATTGGTGATCCCTTAGGCTTTAAAGTTTTTGATAAAAATAACCCTGGTAAACTTAAGGCCTTTATGCCTGACAAACCCGTTGGCACCTACAAATTGGTTCTATCGGTCAGTAAAGGCGATATGAAGACACTGGGGCTGTTGAATCAGGCCATCGATAATGCCGCCGCCTTTGGCATTACGGAGGAGGTTTTGAATCAATACGATTCTGAACCGAGAACGCTGAAACGGGTGCGATCCATCTATGAGGATTAGGACCATGAAAAAACCATCGCTTTTTATCTGGGTTGTTTTGGCGGCGGTTGTAAGCAGCCTGGCTACCAGCTATGTGTCCCTTGGCAATCGTGGCAACAGTCATGACAGTACTGGCAGCAAGGCGCCAGGCACCTATGAACGTATCATGCAGTCGGGCAAGGTGGTTTGCGGCTATTTCCCATGGCCTGGTGGGGCAGAAAAAGACAGCAATACGGGCAAAGTATCAGGACTTGTTGTGGATTTGGTGGAACAAGCCTTGGCGACCTTGGATCTGAAAGTGGAATGGCAAGAGGTCATTATGGGTACGCAGGTGCAAGATCTGAACATAGGCAAGATAGACGCCTTGTGTAACGATGGACCCTGGGTCATGTCTGCGGGTAAATTTGTGGAGTTTTCTGATCCCATGGTGGCCACCGTTCTGATGCCTTATATTCGCATTGATGAAAGCCGTTTTTCCACTAAGGCTGATTTGAACAATTCATCGGTACAATTTGTGGGACTTGATGGCGATGCCTCGGTTGATCTGGCGCAGCGGCGTTTCCCCAAAGCCCAACTGAAAAGCCTGCCTGGCAACACGGATCTTTCCCAATTGTTTTTGGATGTCGCAACCAAAAAGGCTGATGTGTTAATTACCGACCCACATTCCTTTAAAGCCTTTGAAAAAACCAACCCTGGTAAACTTAAGGCCTTTATGCCTGGTAAACCCGTTGGCACTTACAAAATGGTTTTCTCGGTAGCCAAGGGCGATATGAAGACCTTGGGGCTGTTGAATCAGGCCATCGATAACGCCGCCGCCTTTGGCATTACGGAGGAGGTTTTGAACAAACATGACCCCGATCACAGCACGCTAAAACGGGTGCGATCCATCTATGAGGATTAGGGTTGTGAGGACTAAGAGGGACGCGGCGCCCCTTTAGGATATAGAGGGATTCGCCCCCCCTAAGCGGCTTGGGTTGCGGCTTGTTAAGGCCTGGGATCTGACGTATCGACCAGCTCAACCGGATCAATCTCAATCACTTTGCCATCGCGCCAAATGACCAGTTTGGTGTTGGTCTGACGGGCTTTTTCAATCACGACCATAGCCACCGATTGCAAACCAAGATCAATTTTTCTGATAACCGGATCGGTGGATAGTTCGGTCATGGCGTTATTCCTTAATAGAGCTGTTCAGTTGTTGCCACAGATCAGGGTTAAAAACAACCAAGCTGTCCCCTATCTTTTCAGCAATTTTTGGCAACACTCCGCCTATAATAGCATTAGCGCTATCGTAAATCACCACTTTATCAGCAAGAGGCATAAAAAGCTCTCTAAGATTTTTGATCCCTGCCGTATAGCGTCTGCGAATCGTTGCCTCTGGAATATCATGGCCACCCTGGGCTACGCGGGCGCGCACACGCTGCACCGCCATATCTGCTGAAGGCAGCCAAAAAAACATTAACGTTATCAGATAGCCCGCCGACTTGGCTTTTGTAATCGTCTCAACGTGACGATTCCCTGCGCAGGTGGTTTCAAAGGCAAGGTTGGCTTGCGCCTGAATAAGGTTGTTTAGACGATCAATCATGACGCGACCCGCCATGATATTGGCTGTTGCAGGTCTAAGCGGATTTAACCCACGGGCAATCTCATCCGCGTTTACGAACTCAAAAACCTCAAGATATTGTGCCAACAGATTCATCGCCACCGTGGTTTTTCCTGCCCCATTTGCGCCGCCGATTATAAATAGATTAGGTTTCATGAAGGAGGCTCCCTAAGTTGCTTAGCGATTTGTCACGGCCAAGGTCAAACCGCAACCACGCCCCCCCTAAGCGGCGCTAGCGCAGCTGGCGGGGGCGGTGGCCGTTAGGCCGGCGGCGGCCAACAGGGCTTGGTCATCGGCCACATCGGGATTGCCGGTGGTCAACAGCTTATCGCCATAGAAAATGCTGTTTGCCCCCGCGTACAGCGCCAACAGTTGCGCCATCTCGCCCAATTCTTGGCGGCCAGCCGACAGGCGAACCATGGTGGCGGGCATCAGAATGCGGGCAACCGCGACCATCCGCACGAATTCCAACGGCTCCACCGGCGGCTGATCGGCCAGCGGCGTTCCCGCCACCGCCACCAGGGCGTTGATGGGCACGCTTTCGGGATGGGGGGTCAGGTTGGCCAGGGTTTGCAACATCGCCGCCCGATCCTGCACCCCTTCGCCCAGGCCGACTATCCCGCCGCAGCAGACGGTGATGCCCGCCTGGCGCACATGTTCCAGGGTTTGCAGGCGATCTTCATAGCGGCGGGTGGTGATGATTTTGTCGTAGAAAGCCGCGCTGGTATCCAGATTGTGGTTATAGGCGGTCAGGCCAGCCTGCGCCAGCCGATTGGCCTGATCCTGATTCAGCATGCCAAGGGTCACGCAGGCCTCCATCCCCAGGTCGCGCACGCCGCGCACCATGGCCAGCACGCGATCAAACTCCTCCCCATCGCGCACCTGGCGCCAGGCCGCCCCCATGCAAAAACGGCTGGCGCCCGCATCCTTGGCCTGTTGGGCGCGTTGCAACACCTCATCAACCTGCCACAGGGGCTCTTTCTGCAAATCGGGGTTGGCGGCCTGCACCGCCTTTTGATAATGCGCCGATTGTGGGCAATAGCCGCAATTTTCGGGGCATCCGCCCGTTTTGATGCTAAGCAGGCTGGCCAACTGCACCTGCCCCCCGGGGTGATAGGCCAGATGCACGGCGCGCGCCCGATCAATCAGGGGGAACAGCGGCGCCTGTAACAATTCCTGCACCTCGGCCTCGCTCCAATCGTGGCGAATGGCGGGGGCGGTGATGGGGTTGGAGGCGGGTTTGGAGGCGGTTGGGGTATCGGTGAGGGGGGCGTTGTTGGCTAGGCTAGACATGGGGCAAGGTTTTGTTGGGTTGATGGGCAATCTTACCCACTATAACCAGCTGCACGCAAAAGTCATCCCATCCAGGTTATGCAATTCTGGAATTCCGATTCTGGTTATGCCATTTTGATGATCCCAACACGGCCATCACCATCACCCATGCGCCTGCCAGTGCCAGGCAGTGCCAGGCTAACAGGCCGCCGCTGCTGCCCCGCCGCGCCCACCAACGCTAAGGCTTAGTGGGGTGGGGGTGATTAGCGTGATGGTATTGCAAGGGCAGGTCTTGCGAGTGCTGCTGGATTTGTTGCGGGTTGATGTGAATCTGCAGCGCTTACAGGCCATGTGCGGCCATAGCCGTTGGTTGCGCTGGGTTGGGTCGCAATTCGCGTTTTGCTATAACTACCCCCCGCCTGCAACGGCTCCAGCGCCCGCATAAAAATGGCGGCTACTGCCTCGCAATAATTTGATTGATTGAAGCGGCTGGCCAATCCTTCCAGGGCACTAGACTTTATCAATGTGTCTGCATTTGACTCGATTATATAGTTTGTTACGAATTTAGCCGCCGCGACACGCTCCTTAGTATACATATCCTTAGTATGCTTATCCTTATTTAGAATCGCTATAGCTATTGCTATTGCTCTATTGGCGGTGGTTTCTCTTTTGGAATGGTCTTCGGGCAACCAATTTGTTAACAAGTCTAGTGCTGCACTGCATAGTTCATGTGAAATAGATTTTCTGCTTGATTTGCATGAACGCAATTCGACGGTATTAATGCATTTTCCTAAAACCCATTCTTTTTGTTTGGGTTCTAGAACGCTCCAACAATCATTGATCAATGTTAAGGCCGCAGATTTTTTATCTTGTGCAGAAAAACGATCGTTAAGAATCGCCAGGCTTTTGCCAACCCATTGTTTCAACTGTTTACGGGAAAACAGTTGTGGGTTGTTTTTTGCTAGATTGTTTACAGCTTTAATGACGACTAACCCTTTTGAAGTTTGATTTGCATTAAACACTCCAACAAGTGCGTCATGAATATCATCACCGTGCTGGCTAAGAACATTTTTTTTAGACCCTAATTCTTGGACTCTTATTAGATAGTGTAGTCACGAGATTTTTGCCCACATAATGATGCATCGGATGTGGACGGCGGCGAGGAAAGATTTTGTATTTTTAAGGTATCGAGTGGCGATTCCACGCCATTGTTTCAAATGAAG
>JBILMH010000069.1:0-2645 GCA_044375625.1 Alphaproteobacteria bacterium | reverse complement strand
CAGGCCAAGCGTCATATGAGAAAATTTAATGGTGTACCAAAGACACATTTTGAGCTATTTTTAAAGGAGTGCGAATGGCGTTTTAACAACCCATCGCCAAAGTCACAATTAGATAAGCTAAAACAATGGGTTAATGGACGCTTAACATAGTTATCTGGTACAGCCCCATATTTTTTAGTATTCATAAAGCATGTTAAATTTTATTTCTTTTGAAGGTCGCAAAATGAGCAATCCAACATATCAAGGTCATCGCGGTTCACCGACCCAAGCTGCTGCAACCCTCGCGTCTGTCGTCTTAGGTGTTGTTTGCTTGCTAGCCGCCCCTGGTAAAGAAAAGGTTACGTTGGGATTGGGATTGGGATTGGGATTCGTTGGATTGGCTCAGATTGCATTGTTGGGAGTAATCGAAAGCCAGAGAAAAGCAATCGAAAATTTGACCATTATCCATGGTGATAGGGGTGGCCGAGGATAAGTTGGCGGGCGCGATACAGCTGTTCCAACACCATCACCCGCACCAATTTGTGCGGCCAGGTGGCTTGACCAAAGGCCAGCAGGGCATCACCGCTGCGGCGCAAGTCCTCCTCCAACCCCTGATCGCCGCCAATAATCACATCCACCCCGCGCGCGCCCGCATCCTGCCAATCCTGCAACAGCTTGGCCAGGGCGGGGCTGGATAAATTTTGCCCCCGTTCGTCCAGGATCAATCGGCGGTGGGTGGCGGTGCATTTGGCCTGAATCTTGGCGGCCTCCTGCGTCAGGCGCGCTGCGCCGCTGCCACTGGCGGCTGGCAGTTCGATTAGGTCACAGCCTGGCTGCTGCAACCGCTGCTGATACTGTATCACCAACGGCAAAAAGGGGTCATTGCCCGCGCTGCGCCCCAGGCTGAGAATTCTTAGGCGAAGCGCCCAGCCGGCACCAACCATGGCGAATAACAGGCGTTAGGCGGTGGGGGATGACATCGATGCGCTTACACCCGCACCACGACCTGCCCCAGCTATATTGGGAGCCGATTTTGCCAAGGATTCTTGAAAGGTGGCCGAAGAGCTGGCGGATGCTTCACCCTCAGGAAAGCTGGCGCCCCACATTTTTTCCAGCTGATAGAATTCGCGGATTTCTGGCCGAAACAGGTGGACGATTACGTCGCCAATATCCAACACCACCCAATCGGCGTTGGGCATCCCCTCAACCCCGCTGTTCAGGCGAAAGGTGGCCTTAAGCGATTCGACCAGGCGGCTGCACAGGGCGCCAACCTGCCGCTGCGACTGCCCACTGGCAATGACCATATAGTCGGCTATCGTGCTTTTGTCCGCCAGGTTGATGACCACTGGCGCTTCCGCCTTACCATCTTCCAACACGGTCAACACATGCTGCACAACGCTGGCGGCGGCTGGCGGGGTTGGTTCAGATGGGGTTAGGCGAACGGTTTTGGCAATATGCATGGGGGGAGAACTCCTTAACAACTAATAAGTGAAGAGGGGGATGGGGAAGAAACGGTTTGGCCTTGCGAAATGGTCTGAAGCTTGGGCTGTCGGCTAAGGGGGCGGCCGCTGATACAACCCAAAAACCTATTGTCCCAATGACCATTAACGCTATGTTTAGCAACGCTATTTTCAGCAACAATGATCATGCGACCTCGTGCCAAGAACGGCCAGCCAATCGGTTACGGATTGCTGACGCGGAGATGTGGTACCAACTTTCAGAGACAAAAGTCCATGCGGGCAAGACCCGATGATGTCGGATCGCTGATGGGGTAACAAGACGGTTGCGACGGTAACGATGGCCGGCCCTACTAAGTTTAACAGATGCATTGTAGCACGGCCGCCCAAACACCGCAAGCGGCACCTGACGCATCAGGTTTTGATAGCGGCGCCAGCGGTGCAACTGGCCAAAATTGTCACTACCCATCAGAAAAACCCACCGAATGCGGGGAAAGCGCTTTTTAAGGCGTCGCACGGTATCAAAGCTGTATGGGCTTTGCCACTGCTGCTCTAAGTCACTGACCGTAATGGGCAGGCCGCGGGTAATCTGTTGACATGCGCTGTGCCTGGCCACAAAGGGCGCCATCCCCGCCGCGCTTTTTAGCGGGTTTTGCGGCGAAACCATCCAAACAATCTGATTCAGCCGCAACTTTTTGCGCGCCAGTAGGCTAATCGCCACATGGCCGTGGTGCGGGGGGTTGAACGAGCCGCCCAACAGACCGACGCTGATCCGCGCATAGGGAGAAAGCCGCATAAAGACCCTGTGGTGATAAACTTTTAAGAATTGACAGGGTACTATAGCGGATAATGAGCCGAAACTGCACGAAGTTCTTATCACCTTGGCCTGGGTTCTCTAGGATTGGCTAGGATTGATAAGGGCTGTTGGTAACGGGGCATACCTTTTGTCCAAGTTCAGATAGATGTGAGACGTGATGGTGGTGGTGGGTGAGGCAAGTGTTGGTAAGTCGCAGACTTATCACCGCTTTCCTCACCCTTTTTTGCTTTTTTACGGCAAAAAAGACTTACTGGAAGGGACGTTCAAACCCAAACCAGAGGAGTCTTTTTATGCAAATCAAAGGCTTGCACAAAAATATTTATAGACTAAGCGCCTATAGTTTGTCACAACAAAAATGTGAGGAGCATCGCAAAAAATACGAGCTATCGGTA
>JBILMH010000068.1:0-2731 GCA_044375625.1 Alphaproteobacteria bacterium | reverse complement strand
AGTAAGTCTTTTTTGCCGTAAAAAAGCAAAAAAAGGGTGAGGAAAGCGGTGATAAGTCTGCGACTTACCAACACTTGCCTCACCCACCACCACCATCACGTCTCACATCTATCTGAACTTGGACAATCATCTTTATGACAGGTTGCCCCCCCTACAACCAATCGACAATCGGCTGCCAGACCTGTGGAATGACCTGGCGGCTGGCCATTAAGCCCAAATGACCCGTGTTGGCCATCAGAATTTTGGCGTTGCGCTGATCATTGGCCAGGCTTAGGGCGCTGGCAGGGGGAACCAGCTTATCCCGCGCCGCCACCACCAGCAGCAAAGGGTGGGTCAGATGCCCTGCAACAATCGGCTGCCCCGCGATTGTCCACTGCCCACGCTGCGGCTGATTGTTGACAAACCAGCCCCGCAGGGTTTCGCGGGCAACCGGCGCCGTTAGGGGCACGCCATCGTTCAACCAATCCTCCACCGCCACAAAATCTTGCCAGGCTTGCCCATCCAACTGGCCAGCACGGCGAAATTTATCCATCACTGCCATGGGATCCCGCGCCAACAGCATGATTTGCAGGGCGGCGGTGGGCAACTGATTATGCCGAGCCAACTGATCCTCCAGCCATGGCCAAATCGCCTGCACCTGCTGCCCATACCTTAGGCCATCGCCCGCGTGAAAGTTCCAGGGGGTGGCCAACAGAATCAGTCGGCTTAGCAGTGATGGTGCCAACTGCGCCGCCGCCAAAGCCAGATTGCCGCCCATGCAATAGCCCAGCAGCGCGGGTGGCCTGCCCAACCATTGCCCCGCCGCCGCCAGCGCGGGCAACAGCCCCTGCTGCACATAGGCCTGCAAGCCCCAATCCGCTTGGGACGGCTGTGGCACCCCCCAATCTAGCAGCAAGGGGGTAACCCCCGCCCGTTGCAAAAAGGCGATAAAACTTTTGCCGCCAGGATCCCCCGTGCTATCCTCCACCGTGTCGCTTTGCAGATCAAAAATACCCGCACGGTTGACTAGGGAGGGGATGAGCAGCACGGCGGGGCGATTCCCCTTCCCCTGCACCGACCGCTCTGCCGGCGCCAACAGCCGCATATCATGGCTATGCCATAACAGCTTTGACAGGCGAGAAGCCACAGCATTGTTGGTATTTGATGGCGCGCCTTGTTCTGGCGCTTTTGGTTGCGCGGCCTGACGATGGCGTTGATAGCGTTGATAGCCTTGGGCGATTTCCTGCATCTGATCCAGCGATTGACGCTGCATCTGTTGCAACAGCTGGGCGCTAATCGGCGGGGGCAGGCTAAACGGGGGTGAAGCCCCCTCCCCGCTGCTGCTGCTGTTCCAAATCGGCCAGGCGCTTTTCAAGCTGATCCAGTCGATTGGCCAGCTGTTTAAGGGTATCATGGTCATCGGACTTATCTGCCGGATTGGTGGGCGATGGAGCAGGTGATGGCGGAGTGCCCGCAAAGGGGGAGGCCGCCCCCTCTGAAGCCGTCATACCCTGGCTTGCCAACCATTCCTGCCAACGCAACCATTGCTGGCTGGCCTGTGCCAGGGTTTGGGGATCGGTAAGCCATTGGTTGATGCGCTGCTGCCACCAGACCAACAATTTCTCGCCAGCATCGGCCGTCGCCCTGGCATCGTCGTGGCCAGACGAACTGGCACCACCGCCAGGATCGCTGTGGGTTTTGCCATGGTCGGGGGGTGGGATCATCCAGCGGACTTTTCATCTTAGGTTATTTTTTCTTGACCGCCGCTGCCGCCAACGCCTCAGCCTTTTCGGCAATCAGTTGGCCAACACCATCATTTAATAGACGGAACGGCGATTCCCCTGATTGATTGTCCAACCTCAACTCTGGCTTGCCAATCAAAAAGCCCTGCAGATGATGCACGCCCAAGGCGTCAAGGAAATCAATTTGCGACGTATACTCTATGCCGCCCGCCACCAAACCAACCTGGTTATCTTCGGCATATTGGCGAATCAGGTTAAAGGCGTTAAAGGTGCCGCTGCCATAGGTTGATTGACACAGCCGATCCACAAAAACCTGATCCAATTTGGCAAAATCAACACCGACCCCAAACAATTGCGCCAATATGCGATCAATATCCGCCGCCAACTCATCATCACGGAAATTCAGGTTGTCAAACGCCAGCCTAACGCCGCTGGCGCGCAATAGGGCTAGGCTGTTGGCATGCGGCAACCATTGACTGACCAACAAAACATCGCTGAGCTCTAAAATCAGGCGCGGCCGCAAGTCGGGCGTGACCAACTGGTCAAAGGCGGCCAGCCAATCGGCATCACCAATTGTTTCGGGCATGATATTGAGCGCCAGATTTAGCGTGGGGTTGGCCTTTAACCACTCAACCGCCAGGGCTAAAACATGGCCATCAAAGGCGGCCATCAGCCGATTATCCTGCAAACTGGGCAGAAATTGGATCGGAACCAAAAAGCGCTGTTGATACTCAACCCGCGCCAACCCCTCATAATACAATGGTTTGTGGTTAATATCGGCAACTGGCATAACCGCCAAACGCAGGCAAACATCGGTCATGGCTGAGTGCATTCAATGAGGGATGGGATAACGATGATAATCATGAATAGGTTAAGAGTGAAAGAGATAAGATGCAAAATGTATAGGTTCAGTACATATGAGACTGGAGGAGTGCTGGGAAGGAAGAATGAATATAGTGGAGAGGGGTGGCGCCGCGCAAGGAAGAATGGGGGCGGAAGGTGTTGTATTT
>JBILMH010000015.1:0-35532 GCA_044375625.1 Alphaproteobacteria bacterium | reverse complement strand
CACCCTCGCCCTCTCCAAATACAACACCTTCCGCCCCCATTCTTCCTTGCGCGGCGCCACCCCTCTCCACTATATTCATTCTTCCTTCCCAGCACTCCTCCAGTCTCATATGTACTGAACCTATACAGAACGGCCACAGCGGTTTCGCCCATGATTTTATTGGGTTATAAGTGTTTGGCCTGGATGCCCCTTCTGGCACCCATCGGCATTCAGAAAAATTTCATAAAAAAGATTACCGTTTCGCGTTAGACTGGTCGGGTGTTTTTTGTTTCAGCGGGGTAAGGGTGCAGGGTTTGTGGCGCAGGGGCATTGCGATGGCGGCGGTTATGCTGGCAATACTGCTGGCACAGCCTGCTGACGCACGGGCAAGCACGCCGCCATTGCACAGCTGTTCGGGTGGTTTTGGCCTGAACTGCCTTCATCCCAATTTGGGTAAGGCGTTGCAAGCGATTAATGGGCAAGAGTGTTCGAACAATCTAAACTGCAAAATTTGTACAACCTGGGAACCTGGGCGCTGGGACTGTGGCCCCTTTCAGGAAGGGTATTTTCAAAATAATTACAAAAACGGCTTGGCCGCTGGCTGTTTAGGAAGTGCTACATTGAATGGTCAAGCTCTTGCCCAATCTTTTGGTGTCGTACCCAATCCACCAACCCCCAAAGGTACGGTGTGGTTTAATGATCATAGCGCTTACACGACCCAAACCATTCCTGGCCCCAATGAATACATCATCGCTGCTGTGGGGCGTTTATGTGCCGCAGGTGTGGTCGATGATATTATCAGCACCAGCAATATCTGCGATAAAGGCAGTTCCCAGACTCAACAGCTTATTGGGAAAATGGTTAAAATCTGGAATCCAGATAAGCATTCCACTTGGGTTAAAGGCGTCACTTATTATATGTGCAACTCTGTTGGTCAGGGGTTGAATTACATTGGTGGCATGATCAGCGATATGATCGCCGTCGCCAATGGCTATATCCCTGTTTCCTCCTATCTGCCTGGCATGACCGCCTGTTGGCTGTGCCCGCTGTTTGAGGTGGTGTTTGAAACCAGTGTTGAGTATGCCAACGCGATGTTTAAGGAACTAGCACCCGCCCTAAGAAAGATTTTGGCCTTGGCCTTGGCGGTATGGCTGCTGCTTGAGGCGATTAAGCTGTTGTTACCCTTTGGCCCCGCCGATGGTGCCAAAAAGATTGGCAATGCTGTGGTGTCGCGATTGGGGCTAACCCTGTTGGTGCTGACCACGCTTAGTAATATGAATGTTGTTTGGGATTATGGTTATGGCCCCGTCATGTCCTTTTTGATGGATTATGGCAGCGGGATTCAGAAGCAGGTGCAGGATAGGATTTCGCCCAATTTGATGGGCAGCGCTACCGACTGCCCCTCTACCATCGCGGGTCAACGGGCGCTGCAGGGCAAAACCGGATCCATCAACGATAACCCCAGTGTGGTCAGTAAGGCCATGAGTTGCCAACTGGACAGAATGCAAAAATCCTTAGGCGTTCTGCCCATGCTGGGCTTTCAGGCCTTCAAAAGCTCGGCAACCGTCTTTACGGGCGAAACAAAGGCACGGTTAGGCGTCGTGGGGGATTTTGTTGTCTTAAGCCAAAATCAGATGTGGTATCTGCTAATGAATTTGGACGTGGTGATTGGGTCAATTCTGGTGATGTTGGCCTTTGGCCTGCTGCTTATCCTGCTGCCCATCTATATGATTGATGCGGTGATCCAGCTGGGCATTGTGATGATGATCAGCCCGTTTTTGGTGGCCTCAGCCATATATCCCAAAACCCGCAGAGCCTTTGAAAAAGGGGTACGCACGGTCGCCCAATCGATGATGACCCTGCTGATCCTGGGGGTGGTGGTCGCCTTTGTGATTGCAATGACCGACAGCATGCTGACCAATGTTGTTAAGGCTGTTCCAGGGTTGGACAAGGTTGGCAATGTTTACAACGCGTCTGAGCTGATTAAGCAGGTTGACAGCAATGATGGCAAAAAGGCAATTCAGGATCTGATTCGTATCACCAAACCCTATTTTTGGGTGTTGATGGCGGTGGCGGTGCTGGGCATCCAAATGTTGGGTAAGGCCGCCAGTGTTTCAGGCTATCTGATTGGCGGTAGCGGGATGAGGCCAACGGGGCTTAGCAATCAGGCAGGCGGCCTGGCCAAAGCGGGCGCCATGGTGGTGGGGCAAAAGGCGGCCAGCACCGCGGGCGGGATGGTTATCCATCGATACGATGCCCGTGATCCCAGCGGGCGCCCGACCAAACATTTGGGCGGCTTGTTGGGCGCCCCCCTGCAAAAGGCTTGGGACAAAACCGAAAAAGCGGTTCGGCAACAGCGGACAAAGGCATCGTGATGAGTTTCCTGCATCTCCCGCAATTTGGCCGCCGCCTGCTGACCACAGGATTGCTGTTTATGCTGTTTTTATCGTTAGGGGCGGGTGTGAGCTATGCAGCTGACGCAGCACCCAGCTACAGCTGCAGCGCCGATCTTAGCACCGAAGCCGTCTATCAAAGCATGAAAAACTGCTGGGCATGCCCGTTGTTTGAGGGGGTAATGCAAGTATCAGAAAAATTGGGCAAGGCGATGAGCGGTCCCGATGGCAGCCCCAGCCGCTTTGCCGCGGGGGTCAGCCGTATTTTGGCCATTGCCCTAGCCCTTTATGTGTTGATTGAGGTTGGCAAACTGTTGCTGCCCTTTGGCCCCGTGGAGAAAGCAAAGGACGTTGGCGGCCAGCTTTGGCTTAAACTGTTGATTGGTTTGGTCTGCATCCTGATGATTCGCAACTACAGCGTGTATTGGGATTATATCTACAAGCCAATAACCAACAGTGCGATTCGCACCTCAACAGCCATGCTGAAGGCTGGCATGGAGGTGACTGGGGACAAAAGCGGCGATTATGCTAAGGGGTTGGATGCCATTCCCGATTTCGATCCCAACCAACCCGAAAAGGGGATGAGCGCGCAAATTGGGGCGCTTCAGCAAAATTTGGGCATTGGCGTTGTCATCGGCTGGGCTAGCCTTACGGCCTTGTTTGGCAATGGCGCAGAAAGCGCTTTTGGCAACATTCTGCCCGCGATTGGGGGGGTTATCATCGCCTTAGTCTATGCGCTGGCCATCCTGATTTTCCCCATTTACATGATTGATGCGGTGATTCGATGGGCAATCGTGAACATTTTGGCGCCATTTTTTATTGCCTGTTTCGTTTTTAAGCTGACCCGACCCACGGCGGAGCGGGCATTCCGCGGCATTGCTCATTCCGCCCTAACCCTGGTGTTCTTAAGCCTGATTGTGGCCTTTAGCGGGGTCATGATGCATACCATCGTGCAGGGTGCGATTGCCAATGGCTTAGCGGGCGGCGGCGGCGGCGGTGGCGCTGGCGGGGGGGCATCCCTATGCACCCTGATCCAGGGTGCCAGCAAGGGGGCAGGCATGGGGGCGTTAACCAGCCCGATTACGCCAGGATTTTGGATGCTGCTAGCCTTGGGTCTGTTAATCATTCGCACGGTTGGAACTGCCAGCCGATATGCCGGCGATTTTGTTGGCGCGGTTGGTTCTGAGGAGGATAAGTTGAATCGCGCCAATGAATTGGCGAACAAGCTAAAAGGTGCCGCGGTAGCCGCCGCGGCGGCTACCTTGACTGCGGCGACCGCTGGCGTTGGCGGTGCCTTTGCTGCTGGCGGGCAGGCCTTAGCGGCTAAGGGTGGTGCAGCGGCAGCAAAGGCTGGTGAAGCCTTAAAAACAGCCGGAAAGGTCGCTGAAAAAGCCAGCAAGGTGGCAGAACAGGCTGGGAACAAAGTCAAACAACTTAGCAAGCTAACTGATTCATAATGATATTTTCAATCCACCAATGTTTTCGTCTATCATGGCTGCGGGTCAAATCGATCCGTTTTGGCCTGATGGTGCTGCTGTTGCTGCTGCTGGTATTGGCCAGCGATCATCATGCCGCCCTGGCACAGGGTTCCACCGGCCCCAACAACACGCCAGGAAGCAACAGTGGGGCGGCAAATCCCGCCGATATGTACAACACCATGATGTACAGCTGCTGGGTTTGCCCAATCAGCGCGATGATGGTCGATGTGGCCTATGAAATGGGTCAGGCCATGTTTGACTTTTTGGGCGGCAATGTGCGCCGACTGATTGCCATTATCATTGCGTTGTGGGTGTTGTTGCAAGCGGGCAAGCTGTTGATGCCCTTTGGCGCGCTGGACAGCGTCGGGGGGATGGCCAACAAAATCGCGGCCAGGCTGGCCATCACCCTGTTGGTGCTGACGGCCTTGGGCAACTTTAATTTTTTCAACGACTATTTCTTTAACCCCGCCATCTCGGTCGGGATGCGCGGCGGCCATGCGATGTTAGAGGCGGTTTTTGGCGGATCAGATCCGATGATCGTGTTGCAGGCTCCCTATGACCAATTCAACCCGCTGCGCAAACCCCTGCGCACCGTCAAATCGGGCTCTGGCACCACGACAGAGGCGGTGGTGGGCCCCGAAGGCCAAGTGTTGGAATGCGGCAATATCCGTTTTGATGGCAGCACGAAGGACGAGAAGAAGGCGAATGTCAAAAACGCCTTAAATTGCCAATTTTATGCGCTTCAGCGTGCGGTTGGGGTGGGGATTGTCGCGGGCATTTCCTCCATGCAAAAAATTCAATGGACTCTTCCCCCAAAAGGATGGGACTGGCTTTTGGCGGGCTTTGTCATGACCTTGATCTATGGACTGGGAGCCCTGCTGGTTGGTTTGTTTATGATCACCTATCTGTTCCGTTGGCTGTTTATCGCGGTGATTGCCCCCCTGGCTATTGCCGCCTATGCCCTGCCCATTGGGCGGGCACCCTTAAAAATTTGTATCAGTGGCCTTATTCATTCCGCGATTGGCTTTATCATGATCAACGCCCTAATCGCCATCAGCATTGCCATGCTTAGCGTTGGATTTACCCAAAGCCTGGGCAGCAAACCTGGCAGCAGCGCCGCCACAGATGGCGGCGCAGTGGTCACCGATATTATCGCGGGCCCCCTAAGCGGTCAGGGCAACAGCAATTCTTTCGCCGCCCCCGGCTATTGGATCATGCTGACCGCGGGAATCGTGCTGATCATGTTTGCGCGACGCATTGATGACTGGGCGGGACAATATGTTCAAGGGTCTTTCACTGTTGATATTGGCAAGGAGATGGCTGAAGAGGCTGTTTCCAAGGGCAAAATGGGGGCGGCCGGTGCCTTTGGCATGCTTAAGAAAATTTAGGCGGTCGTTGCAACCGTTGCCATCCGTCGGCTTAGGCATTCTGGCTATATAGCAGATTACGGCTTTATCCCCACCGCCTGATGCTATATAGTTATTCCAATTTAGAAATATACAGCCTGCGAAAATGTTACGAAGTCGAGAAACGGAGCGGCTGGGCGCGCCATAGCGCAGCGACGGCGGGAGTGTACATAGACGTACATGAGCACCGTATGGCAGAGATCGTGACATTTGCAGCACTGTAGATTTTTAAAGTGGAATGACTATAGAATCCGCCAGAAGAAAAAGGATCCCCCATTATGATCAAAACTGGCATTACCCCCCCCCTGCCCCATGGCTTGCACCGCATCGCGATTATTGGCGCGCTGATGATGTTGGCGGCCACCCAGCCCTTAATGGCTAAGGATGCTGGTCAAGCGGCCGTCTCAACCGCCAAAGCTGCCCCCCAGGCCAGCAATAAACTGGCGACAGAACCGTTGCAGATTTTTGCCAAATCAGCGATTCACAATTTTATGGTTGAGGTGGCACGCACCCCGCCCGAACTGACCCAGGGTTTAATGCATCGCAAAAGCTTGGCCAATGATGGCGGCATGCTGTTTGATTTTGGTGATGACCGCCAGCCACGGTCGATGTGGATGAAAAACACCCTGATTCCCCTGGACATCCTGTTTCTGGCCAACGATGGCCGCATCGTCAAAATCGCTAAGGGCAAGCCGCACAGTGAGACGGTTATCGACAGTGACAATCAACCCATTCGGGCGGTGTTGGAGCTGAAAGGGGGCACCACCAAAAGACTGGGGATTGCGGTGGAAGACAGGGTGATGAACCCGCTGTTCATGCCGCCGATGCCAGGACAAAACAAGTAACACCCCTATTCAGCACGCCAGCGTGGAGGGGGGGGCTTGCCGAACAGCCCGAAGCCGCCTAAAAAACCATTGCAGATTATCATTACAACCATGGGTCAAATCTTATGAAAATTTCAGCTGTCGATATTCGTCCAGGCAATGTTTTGGAACATCAGGGGCGGTTGTGGGCTGTCACCAAAACCCAACATGTTCAACCGGGTAAGGGCGGCGCCTTTATGCAGGTTGAGATGAAGGATATTAAGATCGGCACCAAACTGAACGAACGGTTTCGTTCCGAAGACAGTGTGGAAAGGGTGCGGTTGGACGAAATGCCCTTTCAATTCCTGTACGCCAATGGCGACGAATACAGTTTTATGAACAGCGAAACTTATGAATCGATTACCCTGACCGCCGACCAAATTGGTGAGCAGGCCGACTTTCTGGCCGAAAATATGGCGGTCATCATCCTGCATTACCAGGATGAGCCGATCAGCGTGCAGCTGCCCGAAACCGTCGTGCTGCAAGTGGTTGAGGCCGATGCGGTGGTTAAGGGGCAAACCGCCAGTTCCAGCTATAAACCCGCCAAGCTGTCGAACGGCCGCCGCGTGATGGTGCCACCCTTTATCGAAAGCGGCACGTTGGTGGTGGTCAACACCGCCACGGGTGAGTATATGAAGCGGGCGGAGCAGCAGTAGGCGGTTCTGCGCGCCGCTCGCCGACCTCACAAAAAGCGCGATAGCAACAACGATGCAGGCTATTATTCGCCAGTAGCGATGCGATCCACCAGCTGCTTCACGGTTGGGACAAAGCCGTTGCTGTAAAAGGGATCGTTGGCGAACCGATAGGCGTTGTGGCCGGCGAACATCAATTGATGCTCCACATCATCGCTATGGCTGATACTTTGCAGGGTTTTTTGGATACAAAAGCTACGCGGATCAGCCTTAAGCCCCGTTGTGCCGCTTTCATTCTGCGCCCAGTTGGAAAAGCTGCATTGGCTCAGGCAGCCCATGCAGTTGATCTGATCGGTCAGAATCTCATTTTCTCTTTCGGGCTCAACAAAAATCAGGGTGTTTTCGGGCGTCCGCATGGCCGCGGTGTAGCCCGCCGTCATCCACCCCTTTGCCCGTTCCAAATCGCTGGGCGTGACATAAACGATGCGCTGGCGCGGGCCAATGGGCAGTTCGGCGGTATGCTCCCCCACCGCAGGCTGGCTAAAGGCAATCTGCCGCTCGCTACGCCCCTGCAACTCCTGCAAAAACGGGTTAACCACGGCCGATGAATAAAAGCCGGTTGGTGAAAATTTGTTCAGATAAACATCACCAGGCTTCAGGCTTAACAGCTTGTGTTTCCAGGCGTCGGAAATTGGGCTTTCCTGTGTCAACAGGGGGCGGGTACCAAATTGAAAGGCAATCGGGCCAATTTCAGGGTTGTCAATCCAATCCTGCCATTCCTTAAGCCACCAAACACCACCCGCCATCACGATCGGGGCATCGGGCACCCCGCATTCGCGCATCATGGCGCGCAGTTCCCGCACCCGCTCATACGGATCTTGTGGGCGCAACGGATCTTCACTGTTCGACAGGCCGTTGTGACCGCCTGCCAGCCAGGGATCTTCGTAAACTACCGCGCCCATCAAATCCTTAAATTTGTGATAGGCACGTTTCCACAAGGCGCGAAAGGCACGGGCGGAGGAAACGATGGGATAGTAATACACGCCAAAACGGGAACAAATCTCGGCAATGCGATAGGGCATGCCGGCGCCGCAGGTGACGCCATTAATCATCCCCTTGGCACCCTCCAACACGCCCTCCAACACCCGTTCGGCGCCGCCCATTTCCCACAGAATGTTCATGTTGATAAGGCCGTTACCGCCTGCAACTTCATGAGCAATCTGCGCCTGGGTAATGCCGCCACGAATGGAAAAAGCCAACAGCTCCTCATGCCGTTCGCGCCGGGTTTTGCCGTAATAGATTTGATCGATAAGCTGACCATCGGCATCAAAACTGTCGGCATTAACGCCTGAGAAGGTGCCAATGCCGCCAGCCGCCGCCCATGCCCCCGTGCTTTGGCCATTCGACACGCTGATACCCTTGCCCCCTTCAATCAGGGGCAACACTTCCTTGCCGGACAGTACGAGTGTGGGTAAGCGGAATGTCATACCGCCAATCTATCTAAGTCTAAGGGGTTTAGGAAGGGTCACGAAGGCTATGCATGTCAATTTTTTCACCAGTTTCTTGGTCGACCTGCTTCAGGCTTAGTTTCACCTTGCCGCGATCATCCAGACCGATAACCAACACCTTAATCACATCGCCAACATTGACCACATCGGTGACCTTGTTAACGCGGCGGGGTGCCAGTTCAGAAATGTGAACCAGACCATCACGGCTGCCCATGAAATTAACAAAAGCGCCAAATTCCATGACCTTAACCACGGTTCCGACGTACACAGTGCCAACCTCTGGCTCAGATACGATCGATAGGATGCGGTCATAGGCTTTTTGGATTGATTCATCCTGAACGCTGGAAATTCTGACGGTTCCATCATCCTCAATGTCAATCTTGGCACCAGTGGTTTCCACAATGTCCTTAATGACCTTACCACCGGTTCCAATCACTTCACGGATTTTATCGCGCGGGATGGTCATCACCCGCATTTTCGGAGCATTGGAAGGCGTTTCGGCACGCGCACTGGTCAAGGCCTTGGCCATTTCGCCCAAAATGTGCATGCGACCATCTTTGGCCTGTTCCAGAGCAATTTTCATGATTTCCTGAGTGATGGAGGTGATTTTGATATCCATTTGCAGGGCGGTAATCCCATCCTGGGTACCCGCGACCTTAAAGTCCATATCGCCCAGGTGATCTTCATCGCCCAGAATGTCGGTCAGCACCGCAAACTTTTTATCCTCTTTAATCAAACCCATCGCGATACCCGCAACAGGCTTGGCCAGCGGCACACCCGCATCCATCAGCGCCAACGATGAACCGCAAACCGTGGCCATCGAGCTGGAACCGTTGGATTCGGTAATCTCCGACACCACACGAATGGTATAGGGATAGTCAGCCTTGCTGGGCAACAGCGGGCGAATCGCGCGCCAGGCCAGCTTGCCATGACCAATTTCACGACGGCCAGGACCACTCATGCGGCCAGTTTCCCCCACCGAGTAGGGCGGGAAGTTGTAGTGCAGCATAAAGGATTCGCGGTGGCTGCCCTCCAGCGCATCAATCAACTGCTCATCATCACCAGTGCCCAGGGTGGCAATCACCAATGCCTGGGTTTCACCACGGGTAAACAGCGATGACCCATGAACGCGGGGCAGAATGCCCACTTCAGAGGCAATTTGCCGAACAGTTTTGGTATCACGGCCATCAATCCGCACACCCTGATCCAAAATTTGGCCACGAACGATATCTTTTTCTACGGACTTAAACGCGCCCGATACTTCCAGGGTGGTAAAGCCCTGCTCGGTCAAGCTGGCCACAGAAGCCTTGGCAGCGTTCAAGGCCGCCACCCGCTCTTGCTTGACTTGCAAACCATAGGCCTGCACCAAATCCTTTTGCACCAATTTGTGCACGTCTTTTTTTAGGCCGTTCAGGCGATCGCTTTGATCATCAGCCAGTTCCCATGGATCATGGGCGCAGGCTTCGGCCATTTCGATAATAGCACGGATCACGGTGGCATACTGCTGCTGACCAAACAGCACAGCGTCCAACATCACCTCTTCGGGCAATTCCTTGGCCTCAGATTCCACCATCAACACGCCATCCGTGGTTCCCGCCACCACCAAATCCAACTCGCTGGAGGCCAAGTCGGCAATGCTGGGGTTCAGGACAAATTGACCATTGATGCGGCCAACCCGTGCAGCCCCGATTGGCCCCAAAAAGGGCAAACCAGAAATGGTCAGAGCGGCTGAGGTGGCAATCATCGCCACAATGTCAGGATCATTTTGCAGATCATGGCTTAAAACCGTGCAAACCACCTGGGTTTCGTTTTTAAAGCTGTCCAAAAACAGCGGGCGAATCGGGCGGTCAATCAGACGTGAGGTCAACACCTCTTTTTCCGAAGGCTTCCCCTCCCGCTTAAAAAAGCCACCAGGAATACGGCCAGCGGCAAAAGTTTTTTCTTGATAATGAACCGACAGCGGGAAAAAATCTTGATCCGGAGCCACATCGCGGTTGGCGACCACATTGGCCATGACCGTGGTTTCGCCATAGGTGGCAACCACCGAATGAGCCTGACGAGCAATTTTTCCAGTTTCCAGAACCAGGCGGCGACCGCCCCATTCCAGCTCTTTGCGACAATAATCAACCATGTAATGAATCCAATTCGAAATTTAAAGGTTTAATAAGATGCAGCTAGCCCCTGCTGTCACCCAACTAGCAACAGGCAAGAGGCTTAGGCTTAAGCGCGAATACCCAGCTTTTGCACAACTTCGGCAAAGCTGGCTTTGTTGGTGCGCTGCAAATAGCGCAGCAGGCGGCGACGTTGGCCAACCATGCTTAACAGACCACGACGGGTGCTAAAATCTTTTTTGTGAACAGACAAATGCCCCGTCAACGCCTTAATACGGGTGGACAGCACAGCAATTTGCACTTCGGTTGAGCCAGTGTTAGTCGCCGCACGACCAAATTCTTTAACCAACTCTTGCGTTTTTTCTACGGTAATCGACAAACCCAGACTCCTAATAAATCTATTTCCAACAAACAGTTAAATCGACAAAGACCATCTTTGGCGACCAAATGACCAGCCGTTCATCTCCCCCGTTATCATCGGGATCAAGGCTCAGCCAACCAACACCCGCCACCTTATTCTCTAACAACAAGACAACGGGATGTTCACGCTTTAGCGGAAAAATTCCCGAAGCACAAGAGGGTTGTTGGCTTGATTGCCCGCCATCCGGCATCCGCCAATCATGACCATGCAGAGCAATCGCCTTACCCTGCCGCACCTGTTGCCAGCGTTCGGCATCAATATGCGCCACCGCCTGACTGGGCAACAGCTGCGACAGCCCGATCCAGCGCGGCGATTCCAACGCCTGTGCCAGGGATTGCGCCGCCGCCAGCGCCGCGGGGCCACTTTGCAGCCGCCGAATCGCGCGGGCATGGCCAACCGTACCAACCGCCACCGCCAGATCGCGTGCCAGGCTACGCACATAGGTGCCCCCGCCGCAACTTACCCGCAGGGTGATAAAATCGGGCAGCTGGTCACTGCTCACCACCTCCAACCCATCAATCCGCACCCGTCGCATGGCCATGATGGGCGCCTGCCCCGCCCTGGCCAGCGCATAGGCAGGCCGCCCCGCCAGTTTTATCGCCGAAAATGCGGGGGGACGTTGGTCGATAGCGCCCACAAAAGCGGGTATGGCCGCCACAATCTGATCCAAACTGGGGCGATGGTCACTGGTTGCCACCACCTCACCCTCGGCATCATCGCTGCTGGTTTGCTGACCGAAATGCAGCTCAAAATCATAGCATTTGCGATCGTCGTTCAGCAGCGGGATGGTGCGGGTCGCCGCCCCCACCGCCACCGCCAACACCCCACTGGCCAGCGGATCCAGCGTGCCCACAAAGCCCAATTTCTTCCATCCCCATTGCCGTTTTAGCCGCGCCAGCACCGCGTTGCTGGTCACCCCCAATGGCTTATCAATCAGCAACCAGCCGCCAGGGTGGGCAACCGTTTTGGCCGCCGCAGTGTCGGCGTGCGGATAAGCAGAAGCAGCAACGGGGGAATCCACCAACGCCAACCTATTCGTCGGATTGGGCGGGATTGGTTGGCTCAGGGCTTGGGGAAAGCTTTGGCAGCTGTTCGATCAACTCCTCAATCCGCGTCACCTGTTCCCAATGGTAATCCTCAAAAAAATGCAGATGGGGTACCAGGCGAAGGTTCAGGCGATTGGCCAGATAGCTGCGAATCTGCGGCGTCGTTTTTTTCAGCAGCTTAAGCGGCACCCGCGCGCCCGTTCCCGCGGTCATCCCCTCCACCGAAGACGCATCGGCGGTTTGGGCGGTTATCAGGCTGGTTTGCAGAAAGATTTTCGCATCATGCAAATTGGGGCTGACCGCCACCCCGGTCACGATCAGCGATTGCCCCTGCAACTCATCACTCAGCTGCCCCGCGTCCAACAGGGCGGGCGCCAGAATTTCTTGAATCGTGGCGGCCAGCCTTTTTTGACGAAAATTTGGGCGGCGCGCGGGGGTGGGGACGGCGGGAACTATCGGCACATTGGTCATGGCTTAGATCGGCTCCCCCGCCAAGCCAAACAGGGCATCCCGCATGGTGTACAGCCCCGGCCGTTGCCCCTCTAACCAACTTAGGGCGAACACGGCGCCCTTGGCGAACAATTGGCGGTTGGTCGCACGGTGGGTCAGGGTCAGGATTTCATCTTCACCCGCCAAATGGACGCTGTGTTCCCCAATCACATCGCCGGCGCGCTGGCTGGCAAAGCCAATTTCCCCCTTGATGCGTGCCTTGGCCGTAAAGCTGGTTTGGGCACGGCCAAAACGGGCGGCATCGGCAAAGATTACCCCACGGGCGGCGGCAATGGCGCGGCCATACATCAGGGCGGTGCCACTGGGCGCATCCAACTTATGGCGGTGGTGCAGGTCATAAATTTCCACGTCATAGTCAGAATCTAACAGCTTGGCCGCCTGTTCCAACAGCAACAGCATCACATTGCCCGCCATGCTCATATTCTCGGAATGCAAAATCGCGGTGCGTTCGGACAATTCCAACATTTCCTGCCGATCCGATTCGTTCAGGCCGGTGGTGCCGACCACCAATTCCTTGCCCAAATCGGCGGCGATGCGCAGGTTGGTCATGGTGGCCTTAATCGTGCTGAAATCAATAGCGTTTTCGCAGGATTCGAGGGCGGCGCGAACATCGCTGGTCACCGTCACCCCCATGCGATCCAGACGCAGCATATCGCCCACATCCTTGCCAATCATCGGATGATCGGGGTGCGTCACCACCGCGCCAATTTCAAACAGCGGAGATTTTTGCAATTCCAACAAAATCGCCTGCCCCATGCGGCCTGTACCGCCCAATACCGCTGTTTTCATCGTACCCCACTCCCTAATCTTGATGGTTAGCCCAATTGTTATGGCCTAATGGATAGCATGATGGCTATTAGGATGCCACGCCTAATTGTCGACAGGGGGTTTTGAACCAATCAAATTGAACTTATACCCCCCCCATCATTTTGCTGTGGCATGTGCGCCGCCGCCAGGGTACAATGATAACCAGAATTCCTGGGGGGAATGAGCCCCCAACACCAAAAGCCATTGATGGCGAAAGGTCGCGGCAATTTGCCTACAAAACCACCAAAAACGAGCAGCAACAAACCCAGCCGTGCGGCCAGGCAGGCTTTGCGCGCCAAAACAGTGACCAAAACAGTCAGCCGACCACCCGCGCAAATCAGCACGGCCGACGCCCTGGCGGCGATTGCGCAGGATGATCAGTGGCTGGACAAACCCGAAGTGCGGAAGGCCTTAAAATTGAAACGTTGGCAGGAAAAAAAATTGCGCGACCCTGAGGCCGCTGAGCAGGATGAAGGCTGGTTAAACGCCATGCCCAGCAGCCTGGTCACCTTAGAGGTGGTGGAGGAAACCAGCGATGGGGATCTGTTCGGCTTGGCCGATGATCCCGCCTGGAAAAATTTGGGGCGACTGCCGCTGCCCCCCAATCGCCTACCGCTGGCGGTTGGGCAACGGGTGCTGACGCGCCTGCATCGGCAGGAGGATGGGTCGGTGCTGGTGCGGCTGATCCGCATTTTGCCAACCATCACCACCGAAACCGTGGTTGGGGTGTTTGAACGCCATCATGACGGCGGGCTGGTCTGGTCAATCAATCGGCGCCAGGCCATTCCCGTGAAGCTGGATCGTCAATGCGTGTTGGAACATAAGCTGGGCGATGGATGGCTGTTAAAGGTGGCGATTACCGCCGCCCCCAACCGCCGTTTGGGCTGGATTCCTGGCAAATTGTTGGCGGTATTGGGCGACAGTGAGGCCGCCAACAACATCAGCCTGCTGGCGATTCATCAGCATGACATTCCCGTTGATTTTCCCGCCGACGCGCTGGCGCAGGCACAGGCGGCAACAGCCCCCACCCTGCCCAAAAATGCCAAATTGCGCCAGGATTTGCGCCATATCCCGCTGGTGACCATTGATGGAGAGGATGCCCGCGACTATGACGATGCCGTCTGGGCGCAGGCGGATGACGACCCCACCAACCCTGGCGGCTTTAAGGTGATGGTGGCGATTGCCGATGTGGCGCATTATGTGCCCGCCGAATCCCCATTGGATGTGGCGGCGCGGGCGCGCGGCAACTCAGTCTATTTTCCCGATCGGGTGGTGCCAATGCTGCCTGAGGCGTTGTCGAACCAATGGTGCTCCCTGCTGCCCAACCAAGCGCGCGCCTGTTTGGCGGTGGAAATCACCCTGGATCAGCATGGCCAGAAAATTGGCCATCGCTTTGTGCGCGGCCTGATGCAATCGGTTGCCCGCCTGACCTATAACAAGGTGCAACAGCTGTTGGATGTGTTGGCGCAGGAACAGGGGACGGAGAAAGGATCTGCGGCAAAGTCTGCAAAGGCGGCTAAAAGCGCGGCGATAACGGACAGCGATCGCCCGCTGGCGGCCAGCGTGCAAACCGACCTGTCAGAGGCGGAGTTGTTGCAGCTGGTTACGCCTCTATCAGCCGTGTTTGACCGCCTGCTACGGCTGCGTGCCAAGCGCGGCACGCTGAACATTGAACTGCCCGAATATAAGGTGCGCTTTGATGCGGCGGGGCAGATTAGCGCGATTACCCAAACCACCTCGATGGCCAGTCATAAGCTGATTGAGGAGCTGATGGTGATGGCCAATGTGTGCGCGGCCGAAACCATTCAGGACGCTAAGCTGAACCTGCTGTACCGCATTCATGACCGCCCCGACCCAATGAAGATTGAGCATTTGCAACAGGTGCTGCGGGAAATGGAAATCAGCCTGGGGCACGCCGATGGCATCACGCAACACAACCTGAATCAGGCGTTGGCGGCGGTGTCGGGCACAGCGGCCGCGCCGATGGTCAATGAATTGGTATTGCGGTCGCAATCGCAAGCCGTCTACAGCCCGACCAACATCGGCCATTTTGGCCTAAATCTGGCCAATTATGCCCACTTTACCTCACCCATCCGCCGCTACTCCGACCTGTTGGTGCACCGCATGCTGCTGCACGCTATTGCGTTGGGGGAGGCGGGCATTGACGATGGCCACAAATGGCCACTGGCAAGGTGGGAGGAGGTGGGGCAGCATCTGTCCATCACCGAACGGCGCGCGGCCGCCGCCGAACGCGATGCCTTTCGCCGCTATGCCATAGCCTATCTAGCCGCCCAGGGGCAGCAGTTGGTGGAGGGGCGCGTCAATGGCGTGACCCGTGCCGGTCTGTTTATCAGCATTGCGGCCTATGGGGCGGAGGGATTTCTGCCCATCAGCCTGCTTCCCAAAGGCTATTGGCGTTTTGATGCGGCAAGGCAATGCCTGACCCAGGGCAGCGGGACGGGTGCCAGCAGTTTGGGGCTGGGCGACACCCTGCTGTGTCAGATTGAGGAAATCGACATGCTAACCGGCAATCTGATTCTCAGCTGGGCCTATCGCCAGCAAGCGGCGATGGAACGGGGTGCATCAAGCACCGATCAAGATTACCAAGCCGATTATGATGGCGACCATCGCGACCGTGAAGACAGGGCGGGCAGCCGATTTGGCCGTGGGGGCAATGATTCAGCTGGGCAACGGCCAAAAAGTCGTTCGGGCAGCAAAACCCTTGGCCGACGCTAAAGCATTTCCCATTTAGCGCTAGGAATTCGGCTAAGACAGAAAAGGCTTAAGCCTCTGCCCCCCCTAATGCTTAACCCGTGACCAGATTTTGCGTTTCAGCAGGTACAGCACGATGGTCATCGGAACCAGAAAGATCATGACCTTCAGCCCCATCCGCTTGCGTGCCTCCGCCTCAGGCTCCGCCGCCCAGGCCAGGAAGGTGACCACATCATTGGCCATCTGTTCCTGCGTAGCGGGGGTGCCATCCTGATAGGTCACCACCCCCTCCATCAGGGGGGACGCCATGGCAATTTGGTGGCCAGGAAAATATTTGTTGTAATGCATGCCGTCCTGAATCTTCATGCCAGCGGGCGCCTCCCCATAGCCCAACAGCAGGGCGCGGATATAGTTCGCCCCATCATGGCGGGCTTTAACAATTAACGATTGATCGGGCGGATAGGCACCATTGTTGGCCGCCCTGGCCGCCTTTTCATTGGCGTACGGGGCGGGGAAATGATCGGCGGGCGTCGCCTTGCGCTGAAACATCTCACCCTCATCATTGGGGCCATCGGTCACCTGATACTCGGCGGCAATCGCCTTAATTTCATCAGCGGAATAGCCCAAATCGGCCAGGTTGCGAAAGGCTACCCGCTTAATGCCGTGGCAGGCAGCGCAGACCTGACGATAAACCTGAAAACCCCGTTGCAGGGCGCCGCGGTCAAAGGTGCCCAATGACCCCGCAAAGCTCCAATCATGCTGAGGCAACGGCTCCACCTCACCAGCCGCCTGCGCGGGCGATAGCTGCGCCACACCCGCCAGCAACAGGGCGACAAAAACTAAGGATCGTTTGGTCATAGTCATGGTCATGGTCATGGTCATGAGGCTGCCGCGATTGAGGTTGGCAGGGGGGATGGCTTTTCATATTTGCTCAGCAGTGGCAACAACACCAGCATATGAAAAAAGTAATAGGCGGTGCACAGGCGGCCAATCAGCAGATAGTGCCCCTCAGCCGGCTTACCACCCGCCCAACCCAGTACCAGCGCATTGACCACAAACAGCCAGAAAAACTTTTTGAACAGCGGGCGATAGCGACCACTGCGCACCGGATGACGATCCAGCCAGGGCAGCGCGGCCAGCAGGGCTATCGAGCCGAACATCAGCATCACGCCACCCAATTTGTCAGGCACCGCCCGCAAAATCGCGTAGAAGGGCAGGAAGTACCACTCCGGCACGATATGCGCGGGCGTGACCAACGGGTTGGCGGGCGTATAATTGTCGGGATGCCCCAGATAGTTGGGAACATAAAACACAAACAGCGCGAAAAGCACCAAAAACACCCCTAACCCGAACAGGTCTTTGATGGTGTAATAGGGGTGGAAGGGGATTTTATCCTCCTTCTTCGCATCCAAACCTGTGGGGTTGTTGGATCCGTGGGTGTGCAGCGCGATCATGTGCAAAAAGGCCACACCCAGAATCACAAAGGGCAACAGATAGTGCAGCACGAAAAAGCGGTTCAGCGTTGGGTTATCAACCGAAAAACCACCCCAAAGCCAGGTCACAATATCGTCACCCACCACCGGAATGGCGGAAAACAAATTGGTGATAACGGTTGCGCCCCAATAGCTCATCTGCCCCCATGGCAACACATAGCCCATAAAGGCGGTCGCCATCATCAACAGCAAAATCACCACACCAATAATCCACAACAGCTCCCGCGGGCTTTTGTACGACCCATAATACAGCCCCCGCGCCATGTGCAGATAGACCACCACGAAAAAGGCTGAGGCGCCATTGGCATGGATGTAGCGCAACAGCCAGCCGAAATTGACGTCGCGCATAATCCGCTCAACACTGTCAAAGGCCTTATCGGTGCTGGGCGTGTAGTTCATGGCCAAAAACAGCCCTGACAGAATCATGATCAGCAGGATGATGCCCGCCAACGAACCAAAGTTCCAGGCATAGCTGAGATTTTTCGGGGTTGGGTATTCCCGCAACTCCCTATTCATAAAGCCAAAAATGGGCAGTCGGTAATCCAACCAACCAATTAAACCAGGTTTTTGGGGGGCGTTAGGGGCAGACATGAAAACACCTTTATGAATTTATCGGGGGTCGATTAACAAACAAACTTAGCCAATTTTTATCACCGTATCGCTAACAAAATTATAGGGGGGAACCTCAAGATTGGTGGGGGCGGGCCCCTGACGAATCCGTCCAGAGGTGTCATAGGCCGACCCGTGGCAAGGGCAGAACCAGCCCTGATACTCCCCGCGCGTTTCGGTTGGCTTAGTCCCCAGCGGCACACAGCCCAAATGGGTGCAAATACCAATCAGCACCAACCATTCAGGCTTTTTCACCCGATCCTTATCGGCCTGGGGATCCTTAAGGTCGGCCAGGCTAGCCTTCTCCGCCTCGGCAATTTCCTCTGGCGTGCGGCGGCGGATAAAGACAGGCTTGCCCCGCCAGCTTACCGTCATGCCCTGCCCCGGCTGAACCTTAGAAATATCGACCTCAATACTGGCGGCGGCCAGGGTGTCGGCGGCGGGATTCATACTGTCGACAAAGGGAACCAGGGCTACCCCCGCCCCCAGAGCGCACATGCCACCCGCGGCCATGGTTAGAAAGTCACGGCGGCTAGCGGTGGCGGCCTCATGCCCGCCAACAAGGGCGGCATCAGAATTGGAAGAGTTTGGTGTTTTCGTGGTCATGATAGGAATCGTTGGTGACGTATCGAGATACCCTTTCTATACGACGGTTAGATGGCTTTCGCAAACACCAAAAATTGGTGCATAGTATTCTAAGGCTGGCGCACGGCTGGCTGGGCATCATAATCCTACACGGGTAGGATAACAGGCTGGCGGCGGAAAAGCGGAAAGGTGGGGGCATCCATGCGGTTTTCGGACGATTTTGTTGAACAGATACGCGATCGGGTATCCTTGGCCAGCTATGTTGGCCGCCATGTCGCCCTGCGCCGAACTGGCAACAGGTTGGTTGGCCGCTGCCCCTTTCATGAAGAAAAAAGCCCATCCTTTCAAGTGAGTGAGGATAAGGGCGTTTACTACTGCTTTGGTTGCGGAGCTAAGGGCGATCTGTTCCAATTCGCCATGGCCTATCACGGCCAAACGTTTCAGGAAGCGGTTAGCGCGCTGGCGGCGGAGGCCAATTTAGCCCTGCCCACCACCAATCCAGGCGATGAAGCGCGGATGGAGCAGCAACAGCATAAATCCGATACAATGCGTCAGTTGTTGGAGCGCGGCAGCCAGTGGTTCCATCAACAGCTGGCCGAATCGCCGGGGGCATCGGCCAGATCCTATCTGACCGCACGCGGCCTAAGCCAACAAACCATCGAACAGTTTGAGCTGGGCTTTGCCCCCAGTGATGGCAACCCGCTGAGTCATTGGTTGCAAAAACAGCAGCTGGATACCACGGCCGCGGTGGAGGTTGGCCTGTTGGGCAAGCGCGACAACCGCTTTTTTGATTGGTTTCGCGGCCGCATCATCTTTCCCATTCGCGATGATCGCGGGCGCCTTTGTGGCTTTGGGGGGCGGGTGTTATCGGGGGATCAGCCCAAATACCTCAATTCCCCTGAAAGCCCCCTGTTCCAAAAAAGTCACATACTTTATGGCCTGCATCAGGTTAAACAAGCCCGGCAGGCTGGCCAAAAATCGGTAAAAGATTCGGCTAAAGATTCGGCCAAAATCAAGGGCGCGGCGGCGGGATCCACGGATTCATCCATGCCCCATGCGGGGTCATCCCAACGCCGCCTAATTCTGGTGGAGGGGTATTTGGACGTTATCGCCCTGCATCAGGCGGGCTTTCCCATCGCCATTGCCCCCCTGGGCACCGCCATCACCGCCGACCATCTGCGCCTGGCCTTTGGCCATTGCGATCACCTGACCATCTGCCTGGATGGTGATGCGGCGGGGCGGCGGGCAGCCCTTCGCACCCTGCAGCTGGCCATGCCGTTGATAACCGAAAGCCGACAGCTTGACTACATCCGCCTGCCTGCGGGCGATGACCCCGACAGCCTGTTGCAACGCCATGGCCAATCGGCTTGGCAAAAGCTGCAAGATGCCCCCCTTACGCTGGAGCAAGCGATTGTCAGCCTGAACGCTGAGGGGTTGGATCTGACCAAGCCCGCCGCGCGCGCCAAATTGCATCGGCTGGTGCGCGACATCCTAGCCTTAATTCCTGATCCCGTGCTGCGGCAGGAATATCATCATGCGCTGGCGCAACAATTGGCGACGTGGCTGGCGCCCTATCAGCAAACGATGCATCAATTGCCGGGCAAATCCAACGCTGGCGCCGCAAGCAAAAACAATGATGGCGGCAAAAACCGCCGATCTTATGCCAACAAAAACGCCCAGGATGGCTTTGACAGCTTCAGCGCCAGCAGCCTGCACCCCATGCCGCCCGCCCGATTGCAACAGTTGCAGGTGGCCAGCCTGCTGCGGGTACTGATGGATCATCCTGATCTGTGGGCGGATGTCGCGGAGGAGGTGATGCAGCTGCCCCTGCATCATCCCGCGTTGGATCGGTTGCGCGGCGCAATGGCGGAGGCTTTGTGCGCCCCCCTCAACACCAAAGCCCTGCTGATCGAGCTGCAAAATCGTGGCATGCAGGATGGCATCAGCCTGCTGCAACAACCCGCCATCAACAACATTCTGGCGCCCTATCAACGCCTAACCGACAGCATCAGCCTGCGGCAACGGTGGCAGGCGGATTGGCACCACCTGATGGTCGATATTGACCTGAACAGCATTGCCACCCCAGGCGAATTTCCCGATCAAGAGGCCTGGGAGCGCTTTCAAAAACAACGCCTTGCCCAGGAAAAACGACGGCAACAAATCTGGCAGCAGGACAATTCCTAATCAGGGCAAAAAGGTCGTCTTTTTGTAAAGGTGGGAATCCACCAACCTCTTACACCCTAATCCCCAAACAAATCGGGGGTGGCGGGGGTGGCGGGGGTGGATGGTTTGGCGGCGGCGGGTGCTTTTGGCCGACGGGCTTGATGCCCTGGCGACAATCGGGCGGGGGCAACCGTTTCGATATATCCCGAATCCGATGGGTTCAGCAGGGCGGCAACCTGGCCATCGGCAAACATCACCCGTGCCGCAACGGGGGTGGCGGCGGGCAGCTGGCCAGCGCGGCTGATAACCGATCCATCGGCACCCTGCACCATCGCAAAGCCACGCTCTAAAGTCTTGTGGTGGGACAGCTGATCCAACAGGCGGCTGGCCAATTCCAACTGGCTGATAGCGGTCTGCCAGCTTTGCAGCAGGGCGGGCTTTAGACGGGATGGCAGGGGGCTAAGCCGTTGCGTCGCCTGCACCAACTGCCGATCCGCCGCCTGCCTCAGGCGGTTGGGCAGGGTGGCATAGGTCTGGTTGCCGCGCTCATAGGGGCGGGTGACGGCGGGGCTAAGGCGGGCGCTGATATCATCCAGCCGTTGTTGGGCGAACAGCAACAGGCGGGCAGGATGCGGCGGGGTTAGCCGTTGCAGGCGATCTTGGCGCGCTGTCACCCCCTGCACCACCGCCCGCCCCAACCGCTGGCTAAGGTCGTTCAGCCCCAAGGCCAGCTGCGCCCGCACCGGCACCGCCATCTCCGCCGCCGCGGTCGGGGTTGGTGCGCGCACATCAGCGGCCAAGTCGATTAAGGTGTTATCGGTTTCATGCCCCACCGCCGAGATTAACGGAATAGCGCTGGCCGCCGCTGCCCGCACCACCACCTCCTCATTAAACGGCATCAAATCCTCCACGCTGCCGCCGCCACGCGCCACGATCAGCAGGTCTGGGCGCGGGATAGCGCCCGCAAGTGCCCCATCACCAGCAGGCAGATCGTTAAAGCCGTTGATGGCGGTGGCAATTTGGCTGGCCGCCGTATCGCCCTGCACCGCCACCGGCCACAGCAGGACATGCAGCGGGCAACGGTCGTTCAGCCGATGCAGAATATCGCGGATTACCGCACCAGTCGGGCTGGTCACCACGCCGATAACGCGCGGCAAAAAAGGCAGGGTTTTTTTGCGGGCGGGAGCAAACAACCCCTCGGCTGCCAATCGCTGCTTACGCTCCTCAATCATTTTCAACAGGGCGCCAATGCCGGCGGGCTCTACCGAATCGATGACCAACTGGTACTGGGATCGGCCTGGATGGGTGGTCAGCTGCCCCGTCGCCACCACCTCCAACCCATCCTGCAACCATTGTTTCAGCTTGCCCGCCACCCCGCGCCAACAAATAGCGGCCAGCAAGCCCCCCTCATCCTTCAAACTCAAATAGACATGGCCACTGCTGTGAAATTTGCAGCCAGAGATTTCGCCGCGCACCCGCACCCGCTCAAAATCCGCCTCCAGCCGCCTTCGCACCGCCTGCGCCAACTCACTGACCGCAAAGGTGGGGATGTTGTCGATCGGTGGGGTTACGGCTGTGTCAGGCATATCGGTCATCCAAACAGCTTAGGGCATCCCGACAGGATCGCCAACCACCCCTGTCAAGAAACCTTGTCAAAAAACGCTGTTAGCCGCTAGATATAGCTGCACTGCAACGGAACATTGGGGGATAGGCAACATGCGGATAGTTTTGATTGGCGGCGGGGCGCGTGAACATGCCCTGGCCTGGAAGCTGCGTCAGTCCAGCCTGTGCGATGAGCTGATCTGCCTGGGCGGCAATGCGGGGATTGAGCAGCTGGCGGAATGTCACCCGATGCGCCCCGACGATCTTGATGGCATTGCCCGCTTTTGCCAACAGGCCAAGCCTGATTTGGTGGTGCCGGGCCCCGAATTGCCACTGGTGCTGGGGCTGGTCGATCGGCTGACAGAGCTGGGCTTTCCCACCTTTGGCCCCAGCGCGGCGGGCGCAATGTTGGAGGGATCCAAGGGCTTTGTTAAGGATCTGTGCGCGGCGCAGGGGATTCCCACCGCCGCCTTTCACCGCGTCAATGATGCGGATGAGGCGAAGGCGCTGGTCAAAAAAATCGGCGCGCCGATCGTGCTTAAGGCGGACGGGCTGGCGGCGGGCAAGGGGGTGATCATCGCCCACCAGCTGGATGAAGCGCTGGATGCGGTGGATGAGCTGATGGCCAACCATGCCGAACTGGTGATCGAAGAATTTATGACGGGGCCAGAGCTTAGTTTTTTCGCGCTGGCCGATGCTAAGGGCGCGGTACCGCTGACCAGTGCCCGCGACTACAAACGCGCCTTTGATGGGGATCAGGGGCTGAATACTGGCGGCATGGGCGCCTACTCCCCCGTTGCTCAGGCGACCGCGCGGCTGGAGGGGGAGGTGATGGATCGCATCATCGAACCGACGCTGGCTGGCCTGCGTAAACAGGGGGTAACCTTTCGCGGGGTGATGTTCGCTGGCCTGATGCTGACGGAGCAGGGGCCAAAGCTGATTGAATACAATGTCCGCTTTGGCGATCCGGAGTGCCAAGTGCTGATGCCCCGACTGCAGGATGATTTGGTCGAGCTGATGTTGGGCAGCATCCATGACCAGCTGCACCATCGCACCACCAAATGGTCGGATCAGGCCGCGCTGGGGGTGGTGGTCAGCGATCGACAATACCCAAGTGGCAGCAGCGATTCGGCGGAAATTCGCGGGCTGGCGGGGTTGGCGGGTGAGCCTGACACGATGATTTTTCATGCCGCGACCCAGCGCAATGAGGATGGCGTGGTGGTCAACACCGGTGGGCGGGTGCTAACGGCGGTCGGGCTGGGCAAAACAGTGCCAGAAATTCGCGGCGCCCTGCTCCCCAAATTGACGCAGCATTTGGGCGACAACCCACAGCTTCGTTGGCGTGGCGACATTGGCTATCATGAGGGTTAGAGCGTTTTCGCTCTGGTTACCACTTAATAGTCGTTTCAATTTAGAAATTACCAGACGGCGAAAATGACGATCGGACGAGAAACGGAGCGCAGTGTACTTTACCGTACATGAGCACCGTATCGCAGGCTGAGCGGTATTTGCAGCGCTGGTAATTTTTAAAGTGGAATGACTACAGTTACCAATCGCGCTTACGGTTCGGACTAAAATTCTCAGCATAGCTTTTGGGTTTAACGGTTGCCGCGTGCGGCTCCTGCACCACAAAGTCCAGCTGGTGGGTGGTGGCATAATCCTCCGCCTCTGCCCGATTGTCGAAATGCAACGGCGCCTGTACCAGGGTGTCATGCGATGCTGGCCAGCCGGTTAGCGGGTTGGGGACGGCGCGATCGGACGGCAACGGCTCCAACACCCAGCCTTTGGTCTTGGCCTTGCCCGATTGCATGGCCGATTTGGCAAGTTGGTAAAGGCGATACTGCGTCATGGAAATAGCAACTCCGTTTCAATCTTGAAACTGGCCAGGCGGGATAGCCTGATGGTCTTGCCTGATGGTCGGGGTGGAGAGATTCGAACTCCCGGCCCTCTGCTCCCAAAGCAGATGCGCTACCAGGCTGCGCTACACCCCGTTTCGCCATCATGACAACAGCTGTGTACCAAATCAACCACCTTCTACACAAGTCTTATTTATGTATAGGGCAATACCACTTTATGTGTGCGTCTACACCCCCCACCGGCTCGCTGGCGTAATCCGACTCCCCCGCAGGGGTGGAGTGATCCGCTTTGCCCCCTCCCCTGGCGGGAGGGGGTTGGGGGAGGGGGATAAAAAGACAGGGGCGGGAGGAAAAAAAAGAGGCGGCAATTCACCAACCACAACCACCACCCAATCCTTAACGCCGCTATTGCCATCGCCAGCCAAATGTTCATAGATTTTTAACACATCGCGGCTATAGTGGTGATGTTTAGCTTTTTAAACTTTTTCATCTTTAAAGGAGTCAGAAATGACAAATTTTATTAAAACTCGGTCTTTTGACCAAAGAAATGGCCAGGGGGGCTTTGCCATCGGCCTTATCCTGCTGGTCGTTCTGTTGATCGCGGTTATCGTCGGGGCAATCGCTATTGCTTCACGTTCCAGCAGCAACTCCGGTACGCAGGAAAAAGATCGCGTAGCCGCCTCCAGCCTACTGACCCAGGCACAGACCATTAACAATGGGTTTACTCGTGCAACTCAGGGTGGTGGTTTTGCCCCGGCCAATGTGTACATGTCCTACAGTGATGTTCCTGCTGTCCGCGACGACCAAGCCAATTTGATCGGTAGAAACGGTTATTTTGCACCTCCATCGATTAATCACCAGGCTTACGTAGCTACGACTTGCCCCGTTAATACGGTGGTTTCCGACGTGGCAAAGACGTGCCAGCTTATCCTCACGAGCATTGATTTGCAGGTCAACAACGCTTTGAGCACCATGGTGTACACCTTGCCATTGACTGATCCTGTAACACGCCAAGTCAATGCTGTGCTTTGGGGTGCTGCGACCAGCGGAGATTTACCTCTTGTTACCGTTAACTGGGACTTTGCGGACATAGTGGGCAAACACAATGCTCCATCCATTATTGGTAACCCAGCTGTTCTAACCGCGGCCTCGGCGGCGTTGCAAAGCACTACAGCCATACCAGCGAAGGGCTGGTATGGGCAGACTACCGGTGCTACTGGGCTTGAAGGCAGTTACTTCCCAGCGATAAATGGTGATCAACGGCCAGAAGGGGCTTTTAATTCTGGCCTTGTAAACGGTAACATTTACTACCGCATTCTTGACAACCTATAGACTATAGGTCACTGGACGGGGCGGGGGATGGCTTAACGGCTGTTCCCCGCCCTGTTTGGTTTGTAACGGGTATCATGGGATCAAAGTTTTTGGGATTTGAGAAAAGTTTTAGAAAAATTTTTTGGAATGGGACATTCATCAATGGTATTAAACGTTACCGTAACATGTTTGCCCTAAGCTGAAGCCAGAGGAATTGAATACCGCCATGACCATACGCTCAACCCCCCATCATCTGGCCGCCCACAACAATTGTAAGCGCAACCATAACAATCAGCGTGGCGTGGTACTGGCTCTCGTTCTTTTGGCCGTTTTTATGATCGGCCTTATTTCCTATTTAATCGTTGGCGAATCGGATCCTAAGGCGGCGCAGTCCGTCGAAATGCAAAAAACGGTCGGCGATATCGTCAATGGCATCAAAGCCATTCAATTCAAAATCGATGCTCATAAGGATACCAATTGCTGGCCAAACGGCGGTGTTTGTAAGGATGGTGCGAACAACAGTGCTGCTGTACCAGACAACACCTTGGTTAAAACCTACCCCTATCCCTATGCTGGTGTGGCCGCCGCATCGGTGGTCAGCTGTGATACCGCCGTTCCCAACGCCACCACCTGTGGCAACGCTGGCCAAAAATGTGGCTATGCCTGGCAGATGAATTTGTGCTATCGCGCCAACAATGGCGTGGCAAATCCCCTATGGAATTTGAATGCTGAGTCGCTACCCACCGTGAACAACGCCGATTTGTTTATCAGTGCCAATGGGCAGACCAACACCTTTCCATCGGGGGTGACAGCTCCTGAATCACTGACCACTGGCCAAAAGCAACAACTCTCCTCCCTAAACGGTGGCAGCACCAAAAATCAGGATATTTTTCAGTATCGCAACAAGCTCGACAATACTGGTGTTCATAGTGGTGTTTACATCCGTATTCTGCCCGCCGACCAAAATGATGTGTACACCAGCCGCGTTTTGGATGCCGCCGCCGCCAGCCTTGGCACCGCTGGCTTTAAAACGCAACGTTGCCCGGCCAGCACGGGCTATAATCCAGGCGCTTTGATGGTCAGTATCTATGATGCGAGTCCAACCACAACCATGTGCCCGTAATTCTATTGGTTTTCATAAGGTAACGTCGATGTTTCAATTTTTCAGACCAACAGCATTGTTAAAGGCTTCTGCCAATTCCTCTCACCCCGCGGACAGCCGTGGTGGGTTTGCGATTGCGGTTATTTTTGCGACGCTGTTGGCGATTGCCCTTGTGCTGGGCTACCTAAGCCTTAGCGGCCAAAACGCCCTGCAATCGGGCGGCAATGCCGAGGCTAAGGGAATTGCAACAGGGTTGCAGCAGGGGGCGTTAAAGCTGAAAAACGGTATGGATCGCTTTTTGATGGCTGGCGGAATAGCCGATAAAACCATCTACGCTTACAAATTGCCTGGCAATGACCCCGCAAATTGCGTGGGGGCAGCCTGCCTGTGGAATCGCCCACAAAATCTGTTTGGCCCCCAGGGCGCAGCCAGCGTTCCAACTTTCGACGTCAATGCCTATGAAACGTCAAGCACGGTGACGTGTGACCCAGATGATTTGGCGGGGGAAAGCGCCAGCTTTACCGTGACCAGCAGTTCTGGCCGCTGTGTATCTTATTTAACGAAAATCAGCAGTACCAGCAATTTTTACAGCAACACCACCGATGCAGTCGCCGATGCCCGTCAATTCATCGTGTTCTACACAGGACCCATCAAAACCAAAGTCTGTCAACAGCTGAACAATGTTCTTTGGAAAACCAATTTGGAGGATGCCGCGCCCTTGGAGAGCAGCTGGTCTTCACCGCAAAAACTGGGGGTTCCCACCACCCTGGGCGGCAATGTGGGCATCGTTGCGCAGGGAACGACCGCTGCCGATAACGGCACCGCACCAAGCGTTAACACCGTTTTCCCAAGCTATTCCGGGTCAATACGGTCGGAGGGATGTTTGAATGCCAACACGGCCGCCAGCCCCGCCAATTGGTACATCAAATCGCTGCGTCAATTGAACTGACGCCAACGAACCGCACCACCAATCGTTAATGGATATTTACAATTTTCACCACGACCATATCTGTCGTTGTATTGTCATCAATTTTAGCTAAAATTGGGAAAGTTTCATGAGGAATTTTTGTATGAAAAACCTTTCATTGTTTTGCCAGCATTACGGGAAAAAGACGGGAATTCCCGCCCCGCAAGCTGGTTTTGCGCTCGCCATTGTGCTGCTAACCCTATTTCTGCTGGGCGTTATTGGTGCCTATCTGGCTACAGGCTTTGGCAGCCGCGATACCGAGGTGCAAAATCGCGCGGCGGTGGTGCAGGATGTTGTAACCTCTGTCCTGCAAGTGAAAAATGTTGTCGATACCTGTGTTGCAACGCAGTCTGGATTGCCGGATGGGGTTAAGGGTGCGCCCACTTTTCCTGCATCTGTGAGTAACTTGGTGCCAAACTACCCCTTTGCTGTCGATGCGCCGACCAACCCTGCCTCAGCTCAGTGTAATGTCAGCAATCCCACATCTTCAACTATTCCCTCAACCATGTCATGGGCAAGCAATATATGTTGCCTGCGCGACCCCAGTACGGGCAGCCGGGCGGCCTATAACCCATGGTTAGCGATTGATGCCGCCCCCCCCGTGGTTGGCCAGTCAGCTATGTTTGCAAATCCCGCTCAGCCTCCTAGTCCTGATTATATTGGAGCGCTGCCCAGCACCCCTGCGCCATACAATGTCGCCGACAGTCAGGTGGTGGTGGCCTATGCCAACTCTTCTGGGTCGATGAACACGCTAGCAGGTTCATCTGGCGTCACCATAGCCATCAAACCCGCTGACGGCTACATCGGCGATGCGTCAATGAACAATTTGATGCAAAGCATCACCGACCGACTGAACAATTTGGGGCTATCGGCCTTTTACTGTAACAATTCAGCGATTGCTTCGACCAACCAATATTATCGCACGGTGCTAGTACGCCTGTATCGCCAGCCTGGCACGCTGGTTGATCCCTGCCCTGGCAGCACCGACACCGCCACTGTGCCTGTAAATTAATGGAGCTTATGCAGATGACCAAAGTTCGATTCGAATCATCCAACTCAAGCAACCGCAACAAACAAAGCGGCTTTGCGATTGGGGTAGTGTTTTTGGTGTTGGTGTTAATTGGCGCGATTATGAGCGCGATAACCCTGATGAGCAGCGCTAGCCAAGACACCTCACGCGATAATGAGAATCGCAGCCTGGCCAATGGCGTCATTCGTGATGGGGCGGGCATCGCCAATGCCGTCAACACCCTTATCTCTGCCAACGGCCTGCGGGTAGAACAAGTCTTTATGTTTCGCGATCGATCCACCGCTGCAAACGAAGCAATTTTCAACCGCAGCCAAAATATTTTGGGCCCGAACGGTAGCTATAATTTCCCCCAAATAAATTTAGCAGCCTATAATCCAGAAACCACTTGTTCGCAGACCTATTTAGCAACCAAGGATGTATCAACTACTGGAGATGTTCTTGTGCACTGCGAATTATTCCTTAACAGAGTTCAAACCACCAATTATGGACAGGGGGGCAATGGTTTACGTGACAGCACCTATTTGGTCTGGACGGCTCCGTTGACAGAGGCCGTAGCCAAACAGGTTAACAACCTACTATGGCAGGCCGGTACCGCTGAGGCACTTCCTTTACGCAATTATGGTATTGGTATGTTGAAAAAGTTGGTGCCACCAACGACTGTTGGCGCACCAACTGCACTTAAGCTGGTGGGCGATGCTAATGCGACAGCCGATGCACCTGGTGAGGTTCCTCATAACATTGAGTTGCCTGTTATCAATGGAAGTGTTCGCCCTGAAGGGGTTTGGACAAGACCGTACGATTCAAACAAAAGAAATTTTTACTACAAGGTTTATTCTTCATACTAGCTTATAACGCATATCGCCCTGAAATCCTTTGATTGAAGACGGCAAAAACGCTATAGCCCTTTGATGGCGGGCTGGTTATAATCGATTCTATGAACAACCGTTTTCCCATGAAGCTATGGAATAAAAACCCTAAGACGCCCCCGTCTGAGCGGGTTGGTGTTGTTGGTCAGCCCTTACGTTCCATGTTGAAACGCCCCGAACCTAATGGCGGGGGAAGCTTTGGTTTTTTCCGCGCAACCACCCTCTCCGCCCTGCTGCTGCTGGCCGCCTGTGGAAAGGAAGAAGCGCCGCCCCCGCCACCGCCGCCATCCGAAAGCTCGGTTGATGATCTGCTGCGCAACCTGCAACAAGCCAAACCACCACCGGCTGAACCATCGCGCCTGACCGCTAATCCAGGCGGGGTGGAGTTTAGTTTTGCCGAAGTTGGGGCAACGGTTGCCCCGCAAATCGCCAGCGTGATGATCACCAACACCGGCGACCAGGATATTTCTATCAGCAACATTAAATTGGCGGGTGCGTCCAATGTTTTTAGCTTGGGCGGATCTTGTCGTGCAGGATTTAACGTCACCAAAACGCAATCCTGTGATGTCGCTATTACCTTTACCCCCACGGTGGCACAACCCTATTCAGCCGATTTGCTGATTACTCACACGGGCGATGAAAGCCCGCTGTTCATCGCCCTGAACGCCCTCCCCAGCTTACCCCCTGTTGCGGTTGCCCCCGTCCAGCCGATTGATACGGGGCCTGACCCGCTGGCCATCAACGCTCAACGAGTGGCACAGGCGCGCAGCCAATCCAAATTGTTGACCATGCCCGCCGAACCATCGGTGGCTGGCGTTGGCGGCATCCGTTCTCTTGACCCGAACTATGAGGCGCTTGGCTTCCCCGCTAGCCTGTCATCATTGCCCGTTGACCGTTCACGGATGATTACCGCCGACCGCTACATCCCTGCCGTGTTGGAAAACAGCATCAGCACTTCGATCCCAACGGGACGCGCCATTTCCGTCATCGAAAACCATGTGTACAGCAGCGATAACCGATTCATCCTGATTCCCGCGGGCACGCGCGTGGTGGGCGAATATGCGGGCCCCAGCAGCCAGGGTGAGGGGCGTTTGCAGGTGAATTGGACGCGGATGATCCGCCCCGATGGATCCAACCTGCGCATTGGGTTTGCCTCAGCCGATGTCAGTGGCCAAAGCGGTATTCCAGGCTATATCGACAACCGTTTGTGGGACAAATACGGGGTTCCCCTGCTGCTCAGCGCGATCAACGCCGCCTTTGTGTACGCCGCCGCGCCCACCAGCACGGTAACCTCATCGGCCACCACCGGCACCACCACCACCCAAACCTTAACCCCTGGCGACTTGGCCTTTCAGCAGTTCTCCAGCGATCTGTCTTCCCTAGTGAATCAGATTATCCAGAACAATGTTGATTTACGCCCAATCGTCACGGTACCTGGCGGCACACGCCTGCTCATCATCCCGACCCAGGATTTGGTGATGAAAACGCCGCAGCTGTTGACGGCTGATGGCACTGAGGCACCCTTTGATGTGGCTGAGGCGCGTCGTCGCCTGCTGTTGGGCAACAACAACCCCGCCAACAAATCCCTTCCTTTGCAAGTGCGGCAGCCTCAGATTGGCGACGATACTGGCCTTATGGGCAATGCAATCGATGGTACGGCGGGCGGTGCCCTGAACGACTTACCAGGATCAAACAATTTAGGCTTTGGCGCGCCGCTGTCTTTGGGATCTGGTGCGCCGATGGCGGCTTCCCCTGCGCCAGGCACCTTGGGAACCTTGGTCATTCCTGGCGGCACACAGCCTGCAGTCACGGATAATAGCCAGCCCTTACCAGCCATAATCAACAGCCAGGGCGCGACCCAGCAAGCGGCACCTGATCAGCCTATTTCTCTGTTGCCCTAAATCCCCCACCCTCCTTTCCTTGCTAATCCTTGCTAAACTAACGCCAACCCGCCGCTATCAAACTTAGTGTGCGATCTGCTTTCTCAAGTGGAACGACTATCATGGTCTTGTCATGATTTTACCCTTATAGTTAACAAATGAGGAGTCCACCATGTCGATCGAATTAACCAGCAGCGGCCTGGATAATGAGCTGCTCAATCGCTGTTTAGAGCCATTCCGTGAGTTTTATGACGCCGACGGGGTTGAGGAGGTAGCCGTTAATCAGCCTGGTGAAATCTGGGTCAAAATGGTCGGCGGCAGTGGCACCTGGGTTCGCAAAGAAGCCCCCGAGCTAACCTTTAAGCTGATCATGTCGGCCTGTAGAATGTTTGCAAACATCACGGAGCAGGATTTTGATCGAGAAAAAATTCCGATTTTGGCCGGCACCCTGCCCGGGGGTCACCGTTTCCAGGCGGTGGTGGGCACCAATGTGCGGTACGATATTGGCCATACGCAGGGGGTTGCGATCTGTATCCGGCGCTATCACCAGGGCAAAAAGATGTCGCTGTCGTCCTTTAAGCTTGAGCCTGGCAAGTCCTTGACGGGCAGTGCGGTCAGTGGTGTTGGCCATCATCGCTACAGCGAATTTGCCTATGACGACTTGATTGCCACCATTGAGCATGGGGAGGCGGTGTTGATTTCTGGTGCCACCTCTACGGGTAAAACCACCTTTCTAAACGCCCTGATCAACTATATTCCGCTGGATCGCCGCGTCATCACGGTTGAGGATGCGCGGGAGGTGTTGGTTCCCCACCAGAATCACGTTCATTTCGTGGTGTCGCGCACCGGATCCACCAACCAAGTTGGCTATGCGCATATTTTGGATTCCGTGGTGCGCCTTACCCCCGATGTGATTATTTGCGGTGAGATTTCGATTACCAACGCCAAAAGCATTTACCGCCTGATGACCACGGGGCATGCCAACTTTATGGCCACCATTCACGCCGAAACCCCCGAAATGGCGCTGCGGGCTTTTTGGCAGAACTTGACCCAAACCGATCCCAATTTGGATGCCAAGGCGGCGATCGAAATTATTTCCCGCACCTTTGGCCGTATCGTGCAAATTGACCGTTCCACCGGCGAACGGCTGGTCACCAATGTGGATATCCCCCAGCTGATGGATAAAATCTCCAAAACCACTGTTGTTGAAGCAGAGATTGAGGAAGAGGATGCTTTGGCAGGCGCCATACCCGCGATGGATAGCCTGCCCCCCGAGTCGGCCATGACCACCCCTTCAACCTAACCCCCCTCCCCCCAAAAAAAGGATCGGAATCGGAATCGATGGCGTTGCGTGAAGAACAAAAGGCGATGCGATGGGTAATCGGCAGTGGCCTTCTTGGTATATTAATTGCCGTGATGCTGTTGCCCATGCCCTATATGGCCAGTCAAATTGGCCGTGTAGGCTTCAGCAAGCCAACCATGGATTGGGCGTGGAACACCTATATCAAAACCTATGTTCATGACAGCCAGAGTCGGCAAGTTTGGCGACAGCGCACCATTGAGTGGATACGGGATTATCGACGTGCCAACGTGCTGCTTTTACCACCATCTTACGGCATTCCGATCGGGGGTTTTGCCCTGACCCTGTTGGTGGGTATCGGCCTGTGCCCCCATCGATGGACCAATACCAAAATGGGGGACGCGCGGATCGCCGATGAAAAAGATGTTAAGGGAATGGGGTTGTGGGATGGCTGGATCATCGTGCTGGGCAGGTTCAAAAAACGCATGGTGATGTTGCCCGAAACCCTATCCGTTCTATGCGTAGCGCCGCCGGGCACGGGTAAAACGGTGGGGGTGGTGGTGCCAACCATCCTGACCTGCAACACGGTATCGATGATCGTCAACGATGTTAAGCCTGAGCTGGCCGATATCACCAGTGGCTATCGCCAGAAGCACAGCATCTGCATCCGACTGGAATGGGCGGCGGAGGATGATTTTGATAAGGGCATTTTGTACCCGCGCTGGAACTGCCTGTCGCCCTTGGCCATGCCCGAACCGGGGCCACAGCGGGATTTGTACATCGACACGCTGGTGACCATTTTGGTGCCAGATCCTGAGGGGCAGGCGGATCCGCACTGGTCAAAAAAGGGGCGGGCGGCGCTGGCAGGCCTAATCCACTTTATCACCGCCAAATGCGAAATGGGCAATTACGAAGGCCTGCCGCTGCAATGGCATGGGGAGGAGGCCAGCATCCCTTTGTTGCTGGACTGGATTACAGAGGCGCAACTGTCCGCGGGGGAGGAGGTTGAAAAATTAAAGGCAACCAATCCCACGGCTGCTATGTTTTCTGACCCAGTGCGAAGCTTTTTGGTCAATGCTGTTAATGAGGCGCGCAAGTTTAACTATTCCCACCGCGCCGTCATGGAACTGACCCAGCTGGCCAACACGCCGGATAAAGAGCGGGGATCGATCCTGTCCACCATGGATAGCGGCATGATCATCTTCAAAAACTCGGCGGTGCGTGCCCGTACGGTCAAAAGCGATTTTTCCTTTAAGGATATTCGGGGCATGCGTGACCCCGAAACCGGCGAAATTTTGCCTGTGACCATCTATATCTGCGTCAACCAACAGGATGCGGGCGCCCTGGGGGTTATCACGGGTCTGTTCGTGGAGGCCTTATCGATGTGGTTGATTGCCCACAAACCAGGCAGCAGCACAAGGGGCGGGGATAAGGTTGGCCCTTGCCCAGTTTTGTTCGTGTTGGACGAATTTCCCCAAATGCCCAAACTAAAAGCCTTGATTGATGGGCCGGCGGTCGGACGGGGGCAAAAGGTTAGCTATCTGATGATTGGCCAGGATTTGCAACAGATTGCCACCACCTATAGCGATAAGGAGGTGGAAACGGTTATTTCCACCACCGCCGCCAAAATCATCCTGCCCCTCAACAACGAACAAACCGCCGAACGCTTTAGCAAAATGATCGGCTCAACTACTAATGAAGAGGTAACCTCCAGTCGCAATGAAGGGATGGGTAAAGACATCAATCCCTTCCAAAAAAACGTCAGCCGATCGTTTAAAGGAGAAGACTTGCTTGGTACAACCGATTTCATGACGATGCCTAAGGGGACGCATTATGTGCTGTACCAGCAACATATGAAAACCCCCCTTCAATGCGACACCCCCTTTTACTTTAAGGATCCCGTGCTGAAACACTTGGTCAACCCCGCCAACGGTGGCAAATACCCCCCTGCCCCACCCATGCCCGCCTGGATGACCAAAAAACGCCTGATTGAGGAGGCGCAACGGCAACAGCGCATGACCACGTTGCAGGCGGCCTTGGCCAACAAAACTTTAGAGGCAACCGCCAGCAGTGCGGCAGGCAGTGCTTCACCATCAACCGGGGGTGGCCAGGCTTCGGCCATGACCACGACCAAACGCCCATCCGCCCTTGGCGCGGCCTAACAGTCATCTTTTGGCGATTTCACACGCAGATTGCACGGATGCGTAGCGGTGCGATCATGTAACGCTACAAAATAAGCACCGATTGAGTCAGTATGTATCCTATGGGGCGGGCGCCACGGGTGCTGGTGCTGTTGCCGCAACCGGGGCGGGGGTTAAGCTGTCCAAATTGTCATCCACGATAGTTGGCCGCTTGCGAATCGCGGAGACTTCTGCATTAAACGGCTTGCCCCCCGTGCATTCTTGACCGACACAAAAGCTTTTCAGCGTCCATCGTGAATCGGGAAATATCGCCGTGGCATCCAACAGCGTGCTGGTCCACAGGTAATAATCTTCTTCTGCTGGCGCCGAAATACTTAAGCCAGAACCAGAAACCGTGATGACCATAGTGGTGTATCGAGCCTTTAGCTGGTCAGCGGCCTTCTGATACTCCTCACTGCCCAACGGAGTCTCTGTAATATTGACAGAGGCCAATTTTGCGGATTGAACCAAATTGTTTTTAACAGTTGCAGTCTGCAATTTATACCCCTGATTAATCGCCCCCGCTATCAATCCCAAAGCTACCAACCAGACCAGCAGCACAACCAGAACAGCACCGGTTTTCCCAAGTAGTTCAAAAAATTTCATGGCAACTATTTCTTCTGGCTCGAATCAAACTTAACAACAATAACCGGCTTATCGGGCGGATTGGTGACTTCTGGCTTATCACCCAGCCGTTCAATCACATCGGCGGTGACATAGGT
>JBILMH010000067.1:0-2895 GCA_044375625.1 Alphaproteobacteria bacterium | reverse complement strand
TTCCTTGTTCCGCAACGCATGCTCCGCCTGCTGCAAGGCCAGATAGGCACCAATTCTGCCCGCATCGCCAGCCTGCGCCAACTGCTGCTGCACAGTGGCCAACTGATCCGCCACCGCACTGCGATCCGACGGCTTTTGCTGCAACCGCTGCATCGCCTTATCCACCTGTTGCGCCAACGGATCGGTAAAGACCCGACGGGGCAGCGTGACATTAAAGGGTTGGGTGCTGGCCACGGCCTTTGCCAGATTGGTCGCGCGCAGGCTGATCAGCACCTGCTGCCCCGCCAGCGGGTGATCGCGCAGATCCAACATAGCCTGACTTTCCAACGGTTTATCGCGCCCATTGCCTATCAGCGGCAGTGGGATAGGTTCGGCGGCCTCTTCACCAACATTTCCCCCCACATCCCTCCCGTCAGCAGGCACAATCAGCAGATCCAGGGCAACCACCCCATAATCATCACGCAATTGATAGGGCAATACCAATCGTTGCTGCTGATTAACACTGGGCGCTGGCCGCCAATCAATTTGCGGCGTCTTAGGCGGAATAAGGGTAAAACGCCAGCTGGCCAGGCGATGACCCGCCTGCCACAACTGGTACTCGCCCGATTGATTCAACGGCAATTGGGCGGTTTGGATAGCAACGGCGGTGGATGGCGAATTAAGGGGCGCGGCGGTCTTGCCATCTGGCGCAACCAGGCGCATCACCGCTCCCCCCTGCCGTTTTTCGCGGTTATCGGCACCGCTATTGGCGCTCAGGTTGGCGCGCACCTGCAGAATACTGCCCGCTGGCACCGTAAGCGCCGCGCCATTGCTTTTTTTGCCACCACCAGCCTCTCGACCATCCCCCTTAGCAGAACCTGCCGCAGAACCCGCCGCAGAACCCACCAAGGCAATCGCGGGCATCGTCACATAATTGGGCGCCTCAACCCAGGCGGTAAAGTCAACCGGCGCGCCCGCCCCAAACAGCGCGGGCAGCCGCAACGCCTGTGGCCAACCATACAGGCTGACCACCAAAGCCGCTATGGCCACACGGATGACCAGCCCCCTGCCCCGCAGCCTAAGCCAACGCCCCCAACCGCTTTGCCAGCGCATCTGAGCCAGGCTTAGCCGTTCGGCCAGGCGTTGCCAATGCAGCTGCCACAGCTTGGTGGTCACGCCCGCCACCCCCGTGGGCAGGGTGGCCGCCATGCCGGTTAAGGGCTGAAAATGCAGCTGGCTGGCCGCCTCAACCTGGCTTAACACCGCCTGGGATGCGGGGGATGGCCAGCAATCGACCAGCCGCCAGCCATGAATCAGCAGGCTGGCAATCGCCGCCGCCACAATCAGCCCTGGCAAATTGATAACCCCCACCGACCATCCGCCAAGCGCTGGCCACAGTTCCAACAGATAGGCCAGCATGACCAGCGGCAGCAGGCTGGCATACAGGCTGCGCAGGGGGGGACTGAGGGCGCGAAAAATCAACCACCACTGGGCACGGCGCAGCACCGCCGCGGGTGCCTGTGGTATCGGGCGCGGCTGGCTGCGAATCGGTGATGCCTGGGTGGCGAGCATGGCTTAATAGCGCGGATAGGTTTGGGGAAAGGGGGGGCTGTCGGGTGGGGCTTCAACCGGCCCCATCTTACCACAGGCGGCCACCGCTACCAGCATCATGATCATAAGCGCAATCGTGGCCATCAGGCGCGCAATACCGCCCACACCTTGACCGCCTATGCCTTGGCCAACAATTTCCTTATCAGCCCGATGATTCAAAATGGGTTTTTTCATCATGTTACCTCACGCCAGTCCAATTGTTCGGATGCCGCCGATCCAATATCCTGGCCTATTTTTGTCTCACTGGCCATCATATCCTGCAACAATGTTTGAATAAATGGCCGTTCGTAAAGGGCGGGATGGGGCAAAGTTGGCCAGACGCCTGGCGCGCTAACCTGGCCATCAAAGACCAACAAATCCAAATCCAGGGTGCGCGGCGCATGGAACCAGGGGCGGGTACGGCCAAAATCCCGCTCAATCTCATGCAACAGGGTTAGCAGGTCGGCGGCCGACAACTCCGTCATCACCTCAACCACCGCGTTGTGATAGTCGGGAAAAGCATTGGCGGTGTCAGGATTAGTGTCAGCAGTATGGTCAGGATTATCAAGCTTTGGGTCGGGCACATGGGCGGTCACCAACAGGCGACTGTGCCGCACAACCGTCAGACCATAGCTGGGCATCAGCCTTAGGCAGGTGGCCACAATGGTGGCGGGATCGCCCCAATGCGGATCACAACGGTTGGATCCCATCGCAATGATGATACCGCTGGGCTGCGCCCGGGTGGGCAAAAGAGTGGGCGTGGGGGAAGGTGCAAGAGCGGGAACCGTAGCCGCCTCAACCGCCGACGCGCCCCCCCCTGGCATTGGCCTGGACGGTGTTGCGGATTGATGGCGGGCGGGGCTGAAATCAAAAATGGTCATCGAAAATGGTCATCAAATCGGGCAAAGCAAACGGGCATGGTGAACATGCCGATTATAGGGCATCAGCACAACACGGCAATTCCAGATTGTTGGTCGCATGCTTAGGCGGCGATGCCCCCCGCCCTATCCCCTTCTTTATCCCCTGCGGGCGAAACCCTAAACCAACCTAATAGCCACCATCAGCATGGTAAACACCACCACGGTGGTCAGCCGCCGCCTTAGGCTGAAATACCAAAAGGGCAGAATGTCCCAGGCCAGGGCTTGGCGATCCACCAGCAGCACGATGCCATAGCTTAAGGCCATGATGGTTAGGTTCAAGTGAATCGGCAACAAATGGGTCAGCCAGCCAATCAGGGCGGGCAAGACACTGAAGCCAAACAGCTGATACAACTGTTTCTGGCGATCATCGTTGATATAGACGCTGCGGCCGATGGCGATACCCCAA
>JBILMH010000014.1:0-37376 GCA_044375625.1 Alphaproteobacteria bacterium | reverse complement strand
ATCACCTGTGCCCCTTTGTCAAAAAACACTACAAAGGTGGGAACATGCAGGCGTTGCAAAAGAAATACGCGGGCGAAAAAAATGACAAGGTCGTCTGGCTATCGATTATTTCTTCTGCGGAGGGGAAAGAGGGGTTTGTGCGCCCCTATGAGGCCAATCAGATAGCCAAACAAAATGATGCAACCCCCAACGCCATTCTGTTGGATTCCTTTGGCAAGGTGGGGCGTTTGTATCGGGCACGCACCACCCCCCATATGTATGTCATTGATAAAGATGGGATATTGGTTTATCAGGGGGCGATTGATAACAAATCCACTAGCGATCCTAAGGATATTCCAGGCGCCATCAACCATGTTCAGGTGGCTTTGGATGAATTGCTGGAGGGCAAAAAAGTTAGCTTAGGATCCACCCAACCCTATGGCTGCTCGATTAAATACTAACCCACATCCTTTGGGTTTTTGGCCGATTCTGCCTTACCCAACGTTTCCCCGGGCGTGCTTAGATAGTCGCGCACCAGCACCTCGGCGATTTGCACCGCGTTCAGGGCTGCCCCCTTACGCAGGTTGTCGGCCGCCACCCACAGCGACAGGCCGTGCGGTACCGTGGGATCAACCCGCAAACGGCTGACAAACACCGCATCATCGCCCGCCGATTCCAACGGGGTAATGAATTGCAGCTCATGCTCCAATTCGACCAACGCCACCCCAGGCGCCTTGGCAAGGGCATGGCGTGCCTGCTCCAAGCTAATGGGCGCGTCAAATTCTATCTGCACAGCCTCACTATGGCCAATAAACACCGGCACCCGCACGCAGGTGGCGGCCACCTGGATATCCGCACCCAGAATTTTTCGGGTCTCCACCGCCATTTTCCACTCCTCACGGGTACTGCCATCGGGCATAAACTGATCAATCTGCGGGATGACGTTAAAGGCGATACGCTTGCTGAATTTTTTAGGCGCCCCCTCGGTCAGGGCATAGACCGCGCGGGTTTGGTTGTACAGCTCATCCATCGCCTCCTTCCCCGCACCCGAAACCGATTGATAGGTTGACACCACCACCCGCTTAATCGGCGCAATGTCGTGCAAAGGCTTTAACGCCACCACCATTTGAATGGTGGAGCAGTTGGGATTGGCGATGATATGGCGTTTGCTGTAGCCCGCGATAGCCTGTGAATTCACCTCTGGCACCACCAGCGGCACATCGGGATCCATCCGAAAATGCGAGCTGTTGTCGATAACCACGCATCCCGCCTTAGCCGCCCGTGGGGCAAATTCCGCCGAAACCGCACCGCCCGCGCTGGCCAGGGCGATATCCCAACCGCGAAAATCAAATTGCGACAAATCCTGAATCTTCAGCACATCATCGTCACCAAAGGAAACCTCACGCCCTATCGATCGTTCGGAGGCTAAGGCCACCACCTCCCGCACGGGAAATTGCCTCTCCGCCAGGGTTTTCAGCATTTCCCGCCCTACGTTACCGGTTGCCCCAACCACGGCGATGCGATAGCCCATTCTAATCAATCCTTGCTTGCTGAAATGTGTTAAGCCATATGCTATGATATGTGGGGTCATGGTAAGCGCTGTTACACGTTATGCCAAGACGTACGGATCGAAATTTTAAGGCGACAGCGCAACAGGGTAATGGTGATGCAAACGGATAATGGTCATTCACGGCACGGGCATTCGCGGGATGGGATCTTCACCCATTCGGCGCAACATCCGCATGACAGCACACTGTTAAAGCGGGTGGAGGGGATGAAGCAGGCCGATTTGCTGTACCTGCTAAGGCTGCTGGATCGCAAGCGGCAAAAGGTCAAACGGTTGCATGATCTGCGGCAACAGGGCAAGCGCCAGCATTATGCCCTAAGCTTTGATCCGTTGTTGGCACAGGCCTTAATGGTGGCGTTGGTAACCTATCACGGGTTGGATCTGCCAGAGGCCAGTTTGGAGGAGGCCGAATTTGCCGCCGTAACTGCCCTAGACCTGGCCTTTTACGACAAAGCCTATCAGCAGGCGTTGCAACGGGCGGCGGATCGGGTAATGCGGGTGCCCAAAGATCTATGGCTGTTAAACGCCAATCCCGCCATGCCCAGCTATGACGTTGATGCCCAAATTGTTGCCGATATTGCCAACGCGCTACCCGCCGACGAATTGAAACGGGTAATTGCTGAGCTGAACAAAATGGTGGTGTAGGCGAAGACGGCCACCAACCTGCTGGAACGATAACGTCTCATCGGCAACTTTTTTTAGGCCGTCACCTTGATGTCTTGAGCCGCCAGTTCCATACCAGGGGCTTCCCTAACGGTTTTGGCGGTTTGTTCCAGGGTGGTTAAAACACCGCGCAACGCGAACCGAACAAACTGAGTGTGTGGTGTGTTTTTGGTCATCAGAGACACTCCTTTAGGGTTTGAAAAAGATTTTGTTCAAATTTTATACTTTAACTATTCCATAACCTTTGCCCGATGTCGAAAGAAGTTTTGGTTACAAGTTGGTAAAGAACGGATGCGCCAGATTGTTGCCAGCGAGATGGCAACAACATACTGTTATATAATGATTATTTAGACATCCCTGCTGCCCGACGGGCTGGCATCGCGGCCATGGTCATCGGTGGTCATCGTCGCGCATCGGTGGTCATTGGTCAGGCGCACAATATCATAACCGTTGCCGCGCGATGGACAGTATATTTTTCTTCCCTCTCAGAACCTTGACAGCGCTTTCTTGCCATATATATTCAAGTTATAATTTATTTTCAGGTTGAAAAATGAATGAAATTACCAAAGCAGAAATTGAAGTTTGCTACGTTATCGGCGTAATGGGGGAACGCGATAACCCACATCATGCCTATACCAAACCGCTGGGACAATGGATTGCGGAGCAAGGTTATCACCTGTTAACAGGTGGTATGGGCGGGGTAATGGCCGCTGTATCCGAAGAATTTTGTGCTGCAAATTATAGAAAGGGTAAATGCATCGGCGTTATTCCAACCGATGGCCATGCCAATGCGTGGGTTGAAGTTGCAGTCGCCTCCCCCTACGCTCGTTTTAATGAATCAGAGGCAGTAAGCGCAAACCTTAGCAATATACATTATTCTGATGTAGTCATTGCCCTTCCTGGCGGAAACGGAACACAGGATGAGGTAGGTCTCGCCGTTGAACAGGGAACGCCTGTTATCGTTTATGCGCCTGAGAACAGGTGGGAATCCTATCCCGCTGGTGCACCCAAAACTGATAACATAAGTGTCGTACAACAATTCGTTGCTGACAGCTTGTTGACATCGCAGCCCTTGGCAGCCACGCGAGTCAACGCAGCCTTAACCTTAGCCCGCTGACAAATCGGATGGACGTTGCTGCGCATTGGACAGGCAGTCCAAAAAAATTACTTGCTTTCTATCAAAACTATATAGTAATATATATTTAACAAAGAAAGGCTTTGTATCATGCCATTGTCAATTATTGGAATCATGGGATCAGGCCAAGAACCATGGGATGCCTATGCACAACCGATTGCCGAATGGATTGCCCACCAGGGTTTTCACCTATTAACGGGTGGCGGGAACGGGGTAATGGCCGCGGCCTCTGAGGCGTTTTTTAACACGAAACCCCGAACGGGGCTGTGTATTGGGGTGGCGCCAACCATTGCTGATGACGAACAAGGTTTTGTTTTGAAACAGGGCTATCCAAATCCGTGGGTTGAGCTGTGCATCCAATCACCGCTATCGACTTTTGATGGCACCGATCCCAATGCGGTCACCCGAAACCATATCAATATTTTAACCAGTCATGTCATTATCGCCCTTCCTGGCAGTAAGGGTACGCGCAATGAGGTTGAGTTGGCATTGCGTTTCAAAAAACCGATTATCGTTTATGCGCCTGAGAACATGTGGGCATCCTATCCCACTGCTGTACAAAAAACCAATGACATAAGCGTCGTGCAACAATTCGTTAACACAACCTTAGCCCGCTGACAAATCGGATGGCCGTTGCTGCGCATTGGACAGGCAGTCCAAAAACCCCTGCAGCAGCCATGCCGCCGCCAGGGCATCAACCTTGGCCGCCCGTTTTTGGCGGCTTTGGTCGGCTTGGTCAATCAACATGCGGTTGACGGCGGCGGTTGACAGCCGTTCATCCCACAACACAGCGGGCAGCGGCAGTTGCGCCGCCACCAAATCGGCAAAATTCTGAACCCGTTGGCATGACGGGCTGATGCCGCCATCCAAGGTCAATGGCCAGCCGTAAATCAGGGCGCCAACCTGATGCTGATCCACCAGCTGCCGCAACATGGCCAAATCAACGGGAAATTTGCCGCGTGGGTGGGTGCGTAGCGCGCTGGCAAAACTGCGCCCCGCATCGGACAGGGCAAGGCCAATGGTTTTGGATCCAATATCCAACCCCAACAGGCGTTGCCCCGGTTGCAACAGGGCGGGCAATTGATTGGCGGTGACAAAAGTCATGCTTTTTGCTGACCTTTTTGCTGACCTTTTTACTGACAAAGGCGGGTGGGGGGTGGCAAGATGGACATACAGATCACAACAAGGGGTCGATTCTGCCATGACCGATCTTACAGTTACACCCGGTGGGCGATTAATACCAGCCGCCAATAACGCCGTTGGCATTGATGGGCGGGTCATCAACCTGCCCGCCGCCTTAATCGGGCAAAGCGGGCAAATGCGGATGGAGGCACAGGTGTTGGGGCAGGATCCCGATGGCCTTTGGCTGTTGCAAACGGGGGCGGGTCTGGTACGGCTTAGCGTCAGCGATGGGGGGCTGGAGCGCGGTCAACGCCTGCTGCTGCAGCTGAATTTTGCTGGCACCAATCCAACAGGGGCGAATCCATCTGGGGCAAATGCAACGACCGAAGCCGTGCTGGCCAAGTTGCTGAACATCCAAACCGCCGCCACCAACACGCCAAGCCCCGCCGTTATCGCCACCACCACCACCGCCCAACTGCTGCCCAACGCGGTAGCGGGACAGTTGAGCCTTTTTGTGCCAAAGGATGTGGAAAAGCGGGCGGCCATGCTGCGATCCCTGCCCGACGGGCTTCGCGGCGCCGTGGTGCAGGCGTTGTCATCCTATTTGCAGACGGCAACGCCAGCGATGGAGGGGGATGGCAGCGGGGATGGCGCGGGCGGGGGTGCAAGTGAGGGTGCAGCTGTTGGCGGGGGCAGCAGCCCCATCGTCGCGCGGCAAGAGGCGATGGCGGCCTATGGCGCAAAGGGCAATGCCATGGTGGCGGCGAAAGCGTTGGGAGCAGGCTTGGCGGCTGGCGGTTCGGGTGCTGTAGGTGCTGCTAGTGCTGCTAGTGCTGCTGGCGTGGCGGGCGCCAATCCAACCCCCAGCAATCAATTTATGCTGCGCCTGCCGATTCAGGTGCTTGCATCCCCGCCCAGCAACCCTGGATCAGCCTGGCCGATGGCCGCAACAGCGCTGGCCAGTTCTACTCAGGGTGCCCCCTCCCCCTCGCCATCCCAAACCCTCTCCCCCTCGCCCACACCCTCCGCCGCGGCCACGTCGCCATCGCCTGCCACCACGGGAACGATGCTGTGGCAATCGGCACAAAGCTTTGCGGGGCAGCGCTTACAACTGGAATTGCCGATCCCGCTTAACACGCGCCCGCCATCCAGCCCGCAGGCACCCGCGCCGCAAGCCACAAATCAGACAGCGACCTTGTGGCTGGCTCCGCTCCAGCCGTCCGCGATGCTGCCTGGCACTATCTCAGCCGCGCCATCATGGGCATCACTGGCCAGTGGGCAGCTGGCATTGGCTAAGGATTGGCCAGTGCTGCAACAGCTGGCTCAGCAACTGACCAATGCTGGCCAGACCCTGCCGCCCGCCATCGCCGCCGATGCCGCGCCCATTTTGGGGCAATTGTTGCATCTGTACAGCCAGTTGCGCGGGGGCAATGTGGCGGCCTGGTTGGGGGCGGCGGAAACCAATGCCCAGGCCGTTTTGGGTAAGAAACGTAAGGCGGGCGGCGCCCAACCAAGTGACAAACAGGGTGATGCAGAGCTGCTGGCCGCGCTGGATAAAGACTGGCAAAGCCTGGCTGAGGCGGTGGCGCCATCCACAAGCCATAGTCCTAACGCGTCGAATGAGTCGGGCTGGCGCGCCCTGTTTTTGCCGCTGTATCAGGACGGTCAGTTTAACCCTATTCGCTTTTATTGGCGGCAATCGGGCGGCGGGAAGGAGGAGGAGTCGGCCGCCCCCGCGCGCCAGGCGCTGTCCACCCGCCTGGTGATTGAGGCCAATTTATCCAGCCTAGGCGCCCTGCAACTGGATGGGCTGATTCGGTCAGGCAAGGCCGCGCAACAGGATGTATCGGCAAACGGCCAATTTGACTTAGCGATTCGAAGCCAACGCGCCCTCGACCCCGCGCTGCGCGAAGCCCTGCGGCTTGGTTTTCAGGATGCGATGGATCAGGCCAGCTGGCGCGGGCAATTAAGCTTTGTGGTGACCGCCCAACCCTTTACCTTAGACCCCCTGCCCGATGTGCTGAAAAACAGCCATGTTCAGGATAGTTTGTAGGCTATGGAAAAGCGGGGGGGCATGCCTGCCCGCCAGCCCCTTAAAGCGCCCGAAAATCTGGAGCGGGTGGAGGGAATCGAACCCTCACTCTCAGCATGGGAAGCTGATGTTCTACCATTGAACCACACCCGCGAAGCATGGCATCTTATCCTATCTCTGTCCGTTGGCCAAGAGCCATGACACAAGGCGGCGTCAATCATCAGGACTGTAGGGAACGGGCAACGGGGATGGCGGCTATCAAGTGGCTATCGGGCGGCGCGGCCATCGAGGGGGCGGGCGATAAGCATGTGCTTGCTTGCCCCGCATAACCTTTCTAGTATCAATTCATGATTAAGGGAAAAAACAGCGTGCTTGCGGTGCTGGATGTTGGCTCAGCCAAGACCTGCTGCATCATTGCGACCACCGATTCGGCGGGGGATCGGTTGCGCGTTATCGGCGTTGGGCATCAGGAATCGCGCGGCATCCGCTATGGCAAAATTGTTGATATGGAGCAGGCACAAAGCTCTATCGGCCATGCGGTACAATCGGCTGAGCAGGCCGCAAATGTCACCCTGCAGGGGTTGTATCTTAGCTTTTCGGGTATTCAACTGACCTCACAATTGGTGGGCGGCAGCCTGGTTTTGCCAGAGGGGGAGGTGCGGGCAGAGGATTTGGCGCGCCTGCTGCATCGGGTTAGTGTTCAGGAGGAGTTTGCCCCCAACCACCAAGCCAACAACCATCATGGCCACCATCATGGTGATAGCCGTGGTGAGGGGCGGGCAGAACTGCGTGAGCCTAAGGCAGAATCCAGGGCGGATATGCGCGGCGACAACCGCCCCGACTTGCGCGGCGAAATGCTGCATTTAATTCCGCTGGGCTATGCGGTGGATGAATTGGATGATGTTACCGACCCGTTGGGCATGGTTGGGCATCAGCTTAGCGCCCGTTATCATCGGGTGGAAACCAGCGGCACGGTGTTGCAAAACCTGCTGCATGCGGTTGGCCGTTGCCATATGGATGTGTTGGGGGTCATCGCCGCCCCCTATGCCGCTGGCCTAGCCTGTTTGGTGGATGATGAACGCAGCCTGGGCGCCACCGTGATCGATATGGGGGCGGGCACCACCAGCTTTGCCTGTTTCCAAAATGGCCATCTTACCCACGCCGATCGCTTGCTGGTTGGCGGCTATCACATTACCCATGATCTGGCTCATGGTCTGTCGGTATCCCTGCAACATGCCGAACGGCTAAAGAATCTGTATGCTCATGTGTTGCCCGCGCGTGGCGACGACCGCGACACCATTGCGGTACCCCTGGTCGGTGAGGTTGAGGGGCAGTCGAACAATGTGATTCCCCGCTTTGCCCTGAACAACATCGTCAGGCCGCGGGTTGAGGAAACCTTGGAACTGTTGCGGGATAAGCTGAACGCCCTGCCACAGGAAATTCAGCAGGCCACTTGGCGGCTGGTGTTGACGGGCGGCGCATCCCAACTGCCCGGCCTGCGCGAACTGGCCACCCATATGTTGGGCAGACCCGTTCGCCTGGGGACGGTGCATGGCTGGTCAAGCCAACCCGAATCGGCCAGCACCCCATCCTTTGCGGTAGCAACGGGGATGTTGCACTATGTGATGGATCACGCGCTGGAATCCAGCTGGGCAGAGTCTTATCAGCACCGCGCGGGATCCCGCTCCACAGGCGGCGGGATGGGCGGGTTTTTCAGGCAAGGCATCAACTGGCTGAAAGAGAATTTTTAAGACGCCCCCCCAACATTCATCATGTCAGGGGTCAGCCCCCTATATTTTTATGCGATACTCGGACTAAACAAAGCGCCCTGTTCACGGGTGGCATCGCGTTGGCGCAGGCGCACCTGATAGCCCCCCCCCTCATTCTCACACACCATCACTTGATCGGCGGCCAACCAGGCCAAGGCCTTGGGGTAACATTGATGCTCCGCCGCCAGGATGCGGGCAGACAGGCTAGCCTCATCATCATCCGCCAACACGGGAACCGCCGCCTGCAACACAATGGGGCCCGCATCCATATCGGCGGTTACCAGATGCACGGTGCAGCCCGCAATCTTCACGCCAGCCGCCAACGCCTGCGCCTGCGCCGCCAAGCCCTTAAAGGCGGGCAGCAGGCTGGGGTGGATGTTCAGCATGCGCCCCGCCCATAGTCGCGTGAATTCGGCGGTCAGCAGGCGCATAAAACCCGCCAAACAGACCAGATCGATGCGATGTTCCACCAACACCGCCTGCAACGCGGCATCATAGCCCGCCCGATCTTTGGGAAAATCTTGCGCCGACAAAACAGCGGTCGGCACCCCCGCCTGCGCGGCCAGATCCAACCCGCCTGCATCCGCCTTATTGGCAATCACCAGGGCAATTTCGGCGGGATAGTTGGGATCGCGTGCCGCCTGCAACAACACCGACAGGTTGCTGCCCCGCCCGCTGATCAGCACCGCAACACGTTTTTTGGGGGAAGGGGGGGATTGTTGTGGCATCAGCTGGGCAACCATAAAAACTGTTCAAATTGATGTTCCAACCGTGCCAGGGCGCCGCGATCGGCCATCGCCACCCGCCACACCCAATCATCGCCCGTTTCTATCACAATCACCGCATGCTGCACCATGGCGTTGGCATCGCTGACCTGTTCGGGCTCAACGCCAGGGCTAAGGGCGACGATGCGCCCCTGCCGCAGCAGCAGCAGGTGGCGGGACAGTTGCATCAACAAAGGAAAATCCAGCCAGCGGCCGGCGGTGTTACGCTCACTGGCTTCCTCCAGCGAACGAAAAAAGCTGTTGGGCTCATCCCAAATCGCCTTAAGATGGGCAATCCCCCATTGCAGCTGGTGCGTGTTGGCGTTCAAAGCCTCTAGCAGATCGATCAGGTCAACCCCACCGCCATCGTCATCGGCAAATTTCAGGGTGATTTGCGCCAATTGATAATCCGGTTGAGGGGATCGGGGCGTTGAGTGCATAGAATCGTCGTTGATGGATGCGGTCATGATGACCCAATTATATCCAATTATGGCCTTATGAATACCGCGAAATTGTCCGCATCATACCAGAGCGTTAACGGGTGTTTTGCGCGACGGCACTTAGGGGGATAGGATTAACGCCAACCCGTCTCAAAGGCAGGGGAAAGCCACGGGCAGGAAGGGCAATCCCCGTCGCGGGGCTGTTGGCACCAGTGTTGGAAACGCTATTCACCTCGCCAACAGCTTGCGCTACTTCTTGCGCGGGTGCCTGCCCCTCCACCTGCCCCTGTAATGATGAACCAGCCTGCATCTGATTGGGCGGAATGGTGCCCATTGCCAGGCGATAGCGGGCGTTGATTGGGCGGGGGGCATCCACCCGACTGCCCATTGCCAGGCGGGGATTGCTGACCCCCATGCCCTGATTGCTGGCTGGCACGGTGCGATAGCGGGCGTTGGCCATTTTGTTGATGGTGGCAGGGAAAGCGGCGGTGGTTTGGGATGCGGTCGGGGTGGTGGCCGCCAACACGGCTGGCATTGGATTATTCTGCCGCTTATTCTGCGCTGCAACCACGCCATCGGGGCGGGTTTTTTGCCACAGGCTAAGAACTTTTTGCCGATAGCCATCGCTGATGTTCTGGTTGCGGGAATGGTAAAAGGCCACCGCCTGCGCCCAGGAGCCGGTTTCCTGCTGCAAACTTTTCAGAAAGCGGGCGGCATAGTCGATGTTGTGCACCGGCTCAAAAGCCTGTTCCAAACTGTCAAAGGCGTCGGCATGGTGGATCAAATTCACCTGCATACAGCCGACATCAATACTTTCGACCCCCTGCTGACGCAACGCCCGAACCTGACTAATGGCGGCCGCTTTGGAGTCGAAGACAAAGCCATCACCCTCGGCGTTAATCGTCCATGGCCAGGCAACCCGCCGTCTGTTTTTGGGATCGGTGCGTCCCGATTCGGCATAGGCAATCGCCTGCAACAGGCGGTCGGGTATGCCATATTGCACCTCAGCCATCCGCATCAGCGGGCTGCAATCGCGGATAGCGCCAGCGTTGTTGGCCGTCATCATGGCGTGGGCGGGATTGTTGGCCACGCTGGTAAAGGCAAGAGTCAGCAGGGTTAAGCCAACCAAGCCCCATCGGTTATGAAAAATATTGTTCGCCATCATAGCATTGGTATTGCAAAGCCTGTGCCAGTTTTTCCGCTGATACGGATAATCGTCGATACCCCCCTTGCCGATTATCGGCACTTCCCGTAAAGATAAAAATTCCCTTGCTGACAAAGGGCGTGTAGCTCAGGGGTTAGAGCGCTACGTTGACATCGTAGAGGTCGTAGGTTCGAGACCTACCACGCCCACCAGCCTTCGCGCAAAAGCGCTACGGCTCGGCAGGCCAGGTTTTTTGTGCGCGAAGGCTGCCGCGCCGAAGCCCTAAGGCATAGGCGGGCTTAATCCGCAAATCTCACTTCCTATTACTTTACAATATTTTATCATGAAATATGTTTACATCCTGCAAAGCAGCATCATCGCGCATCGGAGTCTTGGATGACCAAACCCAACTTGCTTACCCCCGCGCAACGCCAAGAGCTGCTGGCCGGATTGCCTGGCTGGAAGGAGGTGATGGATGGCAAGGCGATCGAAAAACGCTTCGTGTTTCAAGATTTCGTCGGCGCTTTTGGCTTTATGACAAAGGCGGCTCTGGTGGCGGAAGCGATGGCGCATCATCCCGAGTGGAGCAATGTTTGGAACAAGGTGGTGGTGCGGCTGACGACTCATGATGCCGGCGGTGTGACGGCGCTTGATGGGCAACTGGCAGCGGCGCTGGAAAAATTAAGCGGCTAGGCTTGTAGAGCATTTGCCAAAAAACGTCTTTAGCAATATATATGCTGCACCGCGCTACGGCTCGGCAGGCCAGGTTTTGGGGGCGCGAAGGCTACTGATTCATGAAAAATACCGTTATCTATCTCATCGGCTTTCCAGGCACTGGCAAATACACCATCGCCCAACAGCTTAGCGCGATGTCAGGGGCAAAGCTTATCGACAATCACCTAATCAATAACCCTATTTTTAGCGTTATTGAGCAAGATGGCATGATTCCATTAACGAAGGCGGCATTGGCAAAAGTAGCACAAATCAGGCAAATCGTCTTTGACACGGTGCGGGACATGGTTCCAAAAAGTCTCAGCCTTATCCTTAGCAATCATCTGGCAGATGGCGACGAAGACGATGTAGAAATTTATCGGCAGATTGAATCCCTGGCGCTGGCCAGGGGTAGCCATTTGGTGCCCGTCAGACTGCTTTGTGAGGCTGAGGAGTTGTATCGGCGCATCGCCATGCCCCAGCGCGCCGAACGCTACAAAATTACCGATGCGGACTATGCACGCCGCCATTTTCACCAGGAACAACCGCTAACCATTTCCCATCCCAATCTCTTGGATCTAGACGTCACCCATTTGCAGCCTGCCGATGCGGCGCAAGCCATTTTGCACCATGTTGGCCGCTGCGGTAGCCAGCTTGACACCGCCTAACCGCGCCCCGCCATCACTCCACTGTCATCTCCGCGCAGGCGGAGATCCAGCACCCTGTCGCCACACGCCATAATCCCGCCGCCGTATGGATCCCCCGCCTTCGCGGAGGATGACGACTTTGGTGCGGATACAACCGGCCAATTTCGGCCGTCACCAATAACCCGACTACGCCATTGTTATCTTCCGCCGTCAGGTGTTGTAACTTTGTACCAGGCTGCCCGCGATAAGGTACCATCCATCGACCAGCACAAAGAAAATAATCTTAAACGGCAATGAGATGGTTGAGGGGGGCACCATCATCATCCCCATCGACATCAAAATACTGGCCACCACCATATCGATAATCAAAAATGGCAGGAACAGCAGAAAGCCAATCTCAAAAGCGCGGCGCAGCTCACTGATCATAAAGGCGGGCACCACCACCTTCATGGGGGTGTCAATGGGTTGGGCAACCGGTTCCTGCTTCGCCAGGTCAAAAAACAGCTGCAAATCCTTTTGCCGCACGTTTTTCAGCATGAATTCTTTGAACGGATTGGTAATCAGGGGAAAGGCGGTCATTTCATCAATCTGTTCCTCAACCAACGGCGTCACCCCCTCGCTGTAGGATTTTTCCAACACGGGCGCCATGATAAAGCCAGTCAGGAACAGCGACAGGCTAATCAGCACCACATTGGGAGGCGTCTGGGCAATGCCAATCGCGGTGCGCAAAAAGGACAGCACGATAATCAGGCGGGTAAAGCTGGTCACCGTTACCACGATGGCGGGCGCCAGGCTTAACACCGTCATCAGGGCGATCAGCTGCACAACCCGGCCGGTAATCCCCCCCTGATTGGCCTGATTCCCCAGATCCAGCGACAGGCTTTGTGCCTGCGCCGCCAAACTGGGCAGCAGCAGCATGGCGCCGAACAGCATCAGCATCAGCAAAAACCGCCGGCTCATAGGGATTCCCCTGCGGGCGGGCGCCTTAGTCAACTTGTTGGCCTTGTTGGGGCTAGGACTTGGTGGCGGCATGGTTGCGGAAATTGTGATTGTCATAAGGCTAAGCTTATCCCTCTGATTGATTGGCGGGATGCACGGTGATGTCAGTACCCACCCCGGCCAGGGTTACGGCGCTCGCCTCATGCGGCAACACCACCTCCTGACTGGCGCCCAACAGCAGCAGATATTCAGCACTATCGCAACGAACCAGTACCAATCGGCGTTTGGGATCCAAAGCCTGACTTTCCAGCAACTGAAGGCGGCGTTTCGGGTTGTTGGTCGGCCGAATCGCCCCCAACAGGCCGCCCCAACGCCTTAGCCCCCACCACAGGGCGTAGAGACAGGCCAATAAGCCCCCCCAGGCCAACAGAATACGGGTAAAAGAGATGGTTTCCATAGGTTGCGCTAACAAAAAGGATTACAGGGGGCTGCTATCATCAGAGGGATCATCAGCGGGGGAATTGGCGGGGGAATTGGCGGGTTCTGCGGCTGACGATATGGGTGTTGGCGGGCTTTGATTGCCTGTATTGCTGGCGCTGGCATTCAAATAGGCACTCATGGCGCGGCCACGCTGCGTCAAATTGCTAAGCTCGCTGGCCACCAGATCTTTTTGATTTTTAAGCAACGCCTCCAACGCATCCAAATGGCTCACGACCCCGCGCATGGCATCCAACAGCGCATCTCTTTCCGCGGCGGGCAAGGCCATGGCGGTTTGGCAGGCCAGATCGACTTCGGCGCTAATATCCTTCAGGTTCACCTGCACCCCCTGCTGCACATGGATATGGCTTTCCCGAATGGAATCAGCAATTCTTTGCCAGGTCTGATGATGCAAATGGTTCTGGGTCATGGTGGGGCACGGCCTGCTACTGTGGGGATGACGGGGAAGAATGGTGCGCGGAAAGGTTGGGATTCATGATGGGATGCCGATTGGCCTCATACAGCCGCGCCAAAATCAGGGCTACCGCCGAAAAAGCCGCCAGCGGTATTTCGCTGTCCACCTCAACCGCTAACAGCATCTGCGCCAAATCGGGATCCTGGCGGACTTTGATGTCATTGGCAAAGGCCAGCGACAAAATTTTCTCCGCAATCGCCCCCGTACCGCTGGCCACCACGGTCGGCGCATCAGGGCGATAGGGATCGTGATGCAGGGCGACAGCAATCGGATTGCTGATTGGGTTGTTAGGTGGCTTCGCTGTCATCTGGTTGAGGGGCGGGTTCCATAGAAGATTCGAGGGGAGATTCAGGGGAAGATTCGAGGGAAGATTCAGGAGAGGATTGTTTCAGGCTTAACGTCGGTTTGGTGGCATTCGGTGATGGTGGTGATAGTGGGACGGGTTTGGCAAGCTCCGCATCGGTTGGAGTGGGCTGTGCCCGCACCGTGCCACTACCAAGCCCCAGCTGAAACCCCTTAAACAGATCGCTCGACAATTCGCTGGCCTGCAAGTTTTCCTGCTGAATCCGTTCATACAATTCTTGCCGCAACACGGTCGCGCTGGGCGGAAAGGTAAAGCCAAGCTTAGCGGTTCGACCTTTCACATCAATTAACGTCATGGTGATCTCATCATTGATGATGACCGATTCACCCAATTTCCGCGTTAAATACAGCATGACAACCCGCTCTCTACCTGAACGTTAAAACACCAACCAACGTCAAACACCCGATAAGAAATTGTCAAACGATGGTCGGGGGGTGGAGGTTATTAAATCTCCCTTAACCTGTTCTTACTATCATCATAGCCATAGGGGTCATGCAAGTGTTTTTCACATGCCCTTTATGAAAGTGGAAAGAGTCGCCATGTTTTTTAACGATATCCCCCTGGTTCGCGGCCTAGGAACCCAGATGCACTGGTTGAATGAACGTCAGAAGTTGGTGGCGCGCAACCTGTCGATGGCCGATATGCCGGGGGCGACCGCCGTGGATCTAAAGCCCTTAACCTTTGAACAGATGGTTAAGGGGGGCTCCACCAAACAGCTGCCCGCCCTGACCACCAATTCCAAGCACCTTAAGGCGTTTATCGATCCCAATGACAGCGCGGATATAACCAAGGAAAAAAACTTTTCTCAGTCGCCAAGTGGTAACAACATCGACCTGGAACAACAGTTGTTCAACATGAACCAAACCTCAGCCATCTATAACACCGCCGTTAGTGTCTATCGCAAAAACATTGCGATGTTGCGCACCGCCATCGGCAAAGCCGCTTAGGTAAGGATAAGAGGTAACAGCACATGCCAGATTTGATAGACGCCCTTAAAATTTCCGCCGCCGGCATGAAGGTGCAGGGGGCAAGGGTGCTGGTAATCTCCCAAAACTTGGCCAACCAGGATTCTACCGCCAAATTGCCGGGTGAGGATCCCTATCGCCGCAAGGTTATCAGCTTTAAACAGGTGTTGGATCGCAAAACCGGCATGCAAACAGTTGATATCGACCGCGTTCGGACGGATCAAAGCGATTTTGGCCAACGCTATGACCCTGGCCACCCCGCCGCCGACAAAAATGGCTTTATTAAAATCCCTAACGTCAACACGATGATTGAGGCTGCCGATATGCGGATTGCCCAACGCAGCTATGAATCCAACCTGTCGGCCATTGAAACATCACGCGACATGATCAATCGGACGATTGATTTGCTTCGCAATTAAAGCTGAGCTAGACTGAGATCATGGTTACCAAAATTGCCGATGCCGCCGCCGCCTATGCCAAAAATGCCACTGGATTGGGGCAGGGTTTGGGTTCTGTTGGCGGATCCCCTGCCCGCGATGGGGGGGCATCGGGTGCTTTTACGGAAATGCTGGATCGTTCGTTGGATAACGCGGTTAAGGTTGGCCGTGACAGCGATAAGGCCAGCTTGCAATCCTTGACGGGGGAATCCCCCCTTAACAACATCGTGCTGTCAACCACCAATGCCGAATTGGTGTTGCAAACCGTGGTGTCGATTCGTGACCGTATCGTCGGTTCGATGCAAGAAATCATGCGGATGCCGATTTAGGGCGCTATTTGCTGTTTTTTTTACAGTTCGATTGCTTGGCAGAATTCCGTTCTAGCGCGTGCTTGCAGCTAACAGGTTGTCTCGTACCTCCAGAGGATAATCGGTGATAAGCGCGCGGCATCCCATTTCAACCAGATCAACCGCCCGTTCTGGTGGCGCCCAATAGCATATGATTTGTTTTTTTGGATCGTGATCAAGAATTCTGGGCACCCATTTGTTAGCCATTTCAGGTGTTACCAGGACATAATCACATTTATCTACGGTCTTTTCCCATCCAAAAACATAGGGATTCAAGGGGTGCATCAGGAACCCTGTTTTGATGCGACCACGGGATAAGTCTTTGATGACTTCTAAAGACTCCGGAAGAAAAGAAATAACCGTTATATTATTACTTGGATTATTTTTCGTAAATTTATCCAGCTTTTTCACAAGTCTTTCAGTGTATTTTCTTATTTTTGCTGGATTAAATATTTTCCAATCAAGCGTAAGATCTAGGTTGGGGTGGTTTCCTGCAAATTTCAAAACTTGTTTAAGCGATGGTATGCCGATGAATTGATCTGGATCATGAGAAAGATTGATCTTTTTTAGTTTTTTAGGTGTTGATTCGATGACTGGCGCCAGATCTTTGCCCCTGGTGATGCGCCGAAGAAAGGGGTCATGCGTGACCACAAATCTCCCGTTCCCCTTTCGCAAGCCCCAAACATCAACTTCTATCCCAAAGCCCAATTTTGCTGCCGCCTCAAAGGCGGGCATGCTGTTTTCAGGGTACTGGGCGTGGATGCCGCGATGGGCGATGATACGAATGTCGCGCTCATTGTAAGTGACGATGCCAGCGGGCTGACCAGGATGTTGAGTAGGAGGCGCAGAATAATTCGTTGTAACGATATGTTCTGCCACAAAACCCTCCTTTTTGAGCATATTTCGTTCTTGTAGGGTTCGGGGCACGCATTGGCAACCCCCCTTTTGATTCAAATCCCAACCCTCTTGAGCTGGATGCCGATTAAGGCTACAACTGCAGGATGACAGCTGTTCCCCAACCCATCGACAATCAATCCTATGACGCCCAATCCATTAAGGTGCTGCGTGGCTTAGAGGCCGTTCGCAAGCGCCCTGGTATGTATATCGGCGATACCGATGACGGCAGCGGCCTGCATCACATGATTTATGAGGTGGTGGATAACGCCATTGATGAATCGCTGGCGGGTCATTGCGATCGGGTGGATGTGGTGCTGAACGCTGATGGCAGTGTGACGGTGCGCGACAACGGTCGTGGTATCCCCGTGGATATCCATGCGGAGGAGGGGATTTCGGCGGCCGAGGTTATCATGACCCAGCTGCACGCTGGTGGTAAATTTGACCAGAATTCCTATAAGGTGTCGGGCGGTCTGCACGGCGTTGGGGTGTCGGTGGTGAACGCCCTGTCCAGCCGCCTGGATTTGCGGATTTGGCGCGACGGCAAGGAGCATTATATCCGCTTTTCGCATGGGGAATCGGATGCCCCGTTGGCGGTGGTTGGCTCAGCCGCCGAAGGGCAAAAGGGGACGGAGGTGACCTTTTGGCCATCGCATGAGACCTTTACCAAGACCGATTTTGACGCCAAAACGGTTGAACACCGCCTGCGTGAGCTGGCCTTTTTGAACTCTGGCGTGCGGTTGCATTTTATTGATGCCCGCCAAAGCCCCGAAGTGGAGACTGAGCTGTTTTATGAGGGCGGCGTGAAAGCCTTTGTGCAGTATTTGGATGCCAACAAAACCGCTCTGCACGACAGCCCAATCTATATTAAGGGTGAGCGCGACGGTTGCACGGTCGAATTGGCCTTACAATGGTCGGAAAGTTATCACGAAACCATGTTGTGCTTTACCAACAACATCCCTCAGCGGGATGGCGGTACGCACCTGGCCGGCTTTCGGGGCGCGCTGACCCGCACCATCAACACCTTTACCGCGCAGTTCGCTCCTGCCAAGTTGAAGGATAAACTGAGTCTGACCGGCGATGATGCGCGGGAGGGATTAACCTGCGTCCTATCCGTTAAGGTGCCCGACCCCAAATTCTCCAGCCAGACCAAGGACAAGTTGGTCAGTTCTGAAGTGCGTCCCGTGGTGGAGTCGATTTGTGGTGATAAGCTGAACCAGTGGTTTGAGGAGCATCCCGCCGATGCCAAAAAAATCATTGGCAAGGCTATTGAGGCCGCCTCAGCGCGTGAAGCGGCGCGTCGGGCGCGTGAATTAACCCGTCGTAAGGGGGCATTGGATTCTTCAGGCCTGCCCGGCAAGCTGGCCGATTGTCAGGAACGCGACCCATCCAAATCCGAAATTTTTATCGTTGAGGGGGACAGTGCGGGGGGCAGCGCGAAACAGGGGCGCAACCGTGCCAACCAGGCCATTTTGCCGCTGCGTGGAAAAATCTTGAACGTGGAGCGGGTACGTTTTGATAAAATGTTGGGATCGGCGGAGATTGGCACCCTGATTTCCGCGCTGGGAACAGGTATTGGTAGTGATGAATTTGATATCAATAAGCTGCGTTACCACAAAATCATCATCATGACCGACGCGGATGTGGACGGCAGTCATATTCGTACGCTGCTGCTGACCTTTTTCTTCCGCCAGATGCCACAACTGATTGAAAATGGATATCTTTATATTGCCCAACCGCCATTGTTCCGTGCCAAACGCGGCCAGAGTGAGACCTATCTGAAGGACGATCGGGCGATGCAGGACTATTTGCTGCAAATGGCCAATAAAGACTTAAGTGTTAGCACGGCGACTGGCGATGTTCTTAGTGGCGAATCGCTGAGCGCTCTTATGCAACAGGCGCGCCTGCAGGTGCAGCTATGCTCCAGCCTGGCCGAACGGCTTGGTGGGGGTGAAGTGGTGGCGCATGCGGCCATCAGCGGTCTGTTTGCTGCTGGCCAGGCACCGGTGGGTGGTGGCACTGCTGGTAGTGGTGGTGGTGGAAGCAGTGACGTTGTGACCGACGGCATCAATGCTGCAGCGCCGCTCTCCTCCGCTTCTGACATGGCGCCCCCCGCAACCTCCCCCGCTAATCCTATGGTGGCGGTGGCGGCACGCACCCTGCAAGATCGATTGAATCGCCTTCACGCCAAGCCTAATCAGCAATGGACGGTAACGGTGGAGCCAAGCGGCCGTGTAGCCCTGCAACTGATGGATGAGGGGGTGGAAAGCCGCTTTGGCCTGTCGCCTGAGATGCTGGTATCGCCTGAGGCCTATCGCCTAGCGCAGGTGGTGGCCGACATGCAAAAAACCTATGAACAGCCCATGACACTGGGTACCGACACACCCAACCCCGTGCGAATCAGCACGCCGCAGGCTTTGTTCCAGGCGGCGATGGATGCAGGGCGCAAGGGGCTAAGTTTCCAACGCTATAAGGGATTGGGTGAAATGAACCCCGATCAGCTGTGGGAAACCACGCTGGATCCCACCAAACGCACCCTGTTGCAGGTTAAGTTGCAGCATTTGGATGAGGCGGAGCAGGTGTTTTCCACCCTGATGGGCGATGTGGTTGAACCGCGCCGCGAATTTATTCAGTCCAATGCCCATAAGGTCAGCAACCTGGACGTTTAACCTCGCTTGCTTCTGTTACCGCTTTACCGCGCCATCTCCAAAGACAGCTTTGGATATCTGCTAACAGCTTATTAACCAAAGTAATGCTTCAATAACCCTATGACGATCAGTCTTGCGATGATGTTGGGGTTAAGGAATCATGAAGTTTTACATTGGTATCATCGTCGTTTTTGCCTGTGTCATGGGTGGCTATCTTGCCCATGGCGGACACATCCATGTTCTGTGGCAACCTTTTGAATTTATAATTATTTTGGGTGCAGCCACCGGCGCCTATATCATTGGTCAACCGCCAATCGTGCTTAAAAATGTTAAGCTGATGATGAAAAAGGTTACGGGTGGGGCACGCTATCAAAAGGCTGATTATTTACAGCTGTTGGTGATGCTGTACCAAGTGTTGCGGCTGGTCAAAACCAAGGGAACCTTGGCGATTGAACCGCATATTGATAAACCGCATGAAAGCAGCCTGTTTCACAATTATCCCAAGTTCAGCCACGATCATCATGCCTTAGAATTTCTGTGTGACTATTTGCGGCTGTGGACATTGGGCAGCGACGATCCCAATGAGCTTGAGGTGGTGTTGGATCGTGAGTTGGACAACCATCATCATTTTGGGCACATGCTTGGTGGTTCAATTCAATCGGTAGCCGATGGCATTCCCGCCCTGGGTATTGTCGCCGCCGTGTTGGGGGTGATTCACACCATGGGGTCGATTACCGAACCGCCAGCCGTGCTGGGGCATTTGATTGGTGCCGCGTTGGTGGGAACTTTTGCGGGGGTGTTCATCGCCTATTGTTTTTGCGCACCGATGGCCAACGCCATTAACTCCGCCTTTGAGGCTGAGGGGCATTATTTTAACTGTATGAAGGTGGCGTTGTTATCCCATATGCAGGGGTACGCACCCGCCATATCGATTGAATTGGCGCGCAAGGCGTTGCCCGATGAATTTCGCTCCACCTTTTTTGAGGTTGAGGAGGCGATTAACCAAGCCCCTCAAATGTAGGTATGTAGTCCAATGAGCAACAAAGGCAGTGGTGGGAAGCAAGAGGCAGGCGCCCAACCCATCATCATCAAGCGCATTAAAAAAGGGGGCGGTCACGGCCACCATGGTGGCGCCTGGAAAGTGGCCTATGCCGACTTTGTAACCGCCATGATGGCCTTTTTCCTGTTGCTATGGCTGCTAAACGCCACCACCGAAGAACAAAAACGCGGCATTTCCAACTATTTTGCCCCCATTACCATTGCGGTATCCCAGGAAAGCGGCAGTGATGGGGTGCTGGCTGGCAAATCCCCGGGGCAAGAGGGGGTGCAGGCTAGCCCTGCCTCACAAATGACGGTTTTTCAATTGACAGGGGTCAAGGATCCCGAGGGGCAGGATCATCCGCCAGAGACCAGAGATACCACTTCAGGCCCTGAAATGAATCAGGATGAATTGGCCAAAAAAATGGATGAGATTGAGGAAAAGGCCTTTAAAAAAGCCGAAGAGCAACTGAAACATGCGATTGATGAGCAAACCGATTTGAAAAACCTGGCCGACAATCTGGTGATTGACCGCGTGCCCGAAGGATTAAGGATTCAGTTGGTTGATCAGGCCAAGGTGGAAATGTTTACCAGCGGCAGCGCCATCCCCCTGGATCACACCGTTGCCCTGCTGAAAAAAGTAGCCGATGTCATCAAAACCATGCCCAACCGTATCAGCATCAGTGGCCATACAGACGCCATTCCTTTTGGTGGGCGTGCCAACTATGGCAACTGGGAATTGTCGGCCGACCGCGCCAACGCCAGCCGCCGAATTTTGACGGAGGCGGGCTTTCCCATCAAAAATATCATGCGGGTTGAGGGTAAGGCGGAAACCGATCCCTTTAACAAGGACAATCCCAATGCCCCCACCAACCGCCGCATCAGCATCGTTTTGCTGAAGGAATCGTTGCTAAGGCCAGTGGGCAAGGCCAAACCGATTACCCCCAAAGAAATCTTTAAGCCTTAATAGCCAGTTCGTATCAGCTGGTGGGCTGTTGCTGCGCCCACTGCTCCGCCAAATCGGCGCACTCCTGGGTGCGATTCAGCCAGCCTTTCAGAAATTTTTGCTGGCTAGGTTTGTTGGCGGCCAAATTCTGATAATGCGCCCGCCGCCCTGCCACATAGTCTTGGCATAGTTGGTTGGCGGGGTTGGCCAACAGCTGTTGCACCGCGGCCAAGCTGTTCTTGCCCAAAACACCATCAACATCCTGCCCCAACAGCCGTTGCAACAACCGTACCGCCGTCCCCACCCCCGCGTTGACCGCAAAGTCGGTCAGCAGCAGCGCCAGCCAGGCGGGCATCGCATCCCCCTTAACCTTGGCGTAGTAGTCGCGCTGGTAAATCGCCGCCGCCTGCGCCATGCTTAGGTTTTTGATATCCACATTGGGGTATTGCCTTTTGCTAATACCAAAATTGGTCTCACCCCCCGCATCATGCGGATCGTTCACATACCCCCCCTCATGCTTAAGGATAAAGGCGATAATGGCGTCGGCTTGGGTGGTCATGGGCAGGTGTCGGGGGTGGGATTGGGAGAAAATTTTGCAGCGCAGGGCAAGCACAAAACCATCATTGTCAGCCTGCCCCCAGCTGTCAACTCAGGTTGCCAAGGGTTTTTTCTACCCCCCCCACCGCGGGCTTCGCCCCGCGACTCCCCCGCAGGGGTGGAGTGTGTATCCCCCCTCCCCCATGCGGGAGGGGGTTAGGGGGCGGGGGAACAAAAGAGTGGGCGGGGGATCCATGCGGTGCTAGGGCGCGGAAAGGCGGCAATAATGTGCTGGATCTCCGCCTACGCGGAGATGACAGCAGAGTGGGGGTAGGATAACAAAGGTGGAAATGCCCTCTCAAGTCGTCATCCTCAGCGAAAGCGGGGGATCCATGCGGCGGCACGGGTAGGTTGCGTGGTAGAGGTTGGTGGGCTCCCGCCTACGCGGGAGCGACGACCTTTTTTATTACGCCGCCATTTCTACCACTCCGCTGTCACCCTACCCGCACCAAAGCCGTCATCTCTGCATGTGCGGAGATAACGACGAAAAGGCAAAAAAGATGAGGATGCAATAGATAGGGACGCTTTGTTACGCCCGCTGTTTTTTGTCTGGACGCAGATACGGGGTGCAGCAAAAAAAGTCGGTTGGCCTGTAAGCCGGGTTTTGTCCAGGCGATAACGCCCTGGATGGCCATTCATCTGGGGCTGGGGTTACCCCCATACCTCTAGCAACCGACCCGCAAGACAATCGTGGAAATACGATTGATCATCACCCAAGGATGATGATCGCGCCCTGCCTATTTGGTTTTGCTCCGGGTGGGGTTTGCCGCCGCCACGATCGGTTACCCAATCGGCGGTGCGCTCTTACCGCACCATTTCACCCTTACCCCATTAACCTAACGGCTATTGGGGCGGTATCGTTTCTGTGGCACTTTCCCTTGAGTCAGCGTTTTCAGCCAACCCCGCTGGGGATTACCCAGCACCCTATTTCCATGGAGCCCGGACTTTCCTCCAGCAGCCTTAACGACTGCCAGCAGCCATCCAGCCAACCGACGATATCATGGTGAAGTAAGCAGGCAGGCTTGTCAAACGCTGCGAAAAAACTATCCCTGTACCGCAACCTCTGCATCACGACGGCTCAACGTGCTATTGGCCGTGGCCACCTGCATGCTGGTCATCATGGGGGATCTTGCCACTTCATAAGCACGGCTGTCGGCCATCATCTTCTGCATTGCCTGACGAAAATAATTCATGATATAGACCCGCATCGCCGCGGTTAGGGTAGAGCTTTGGCGATTCAGTTCCAGCTGGCTGCACAGCTGGTGAATGTTGCATCGTTCGCGCGCACAAATTTCCGCCAGGGCATCCCACATTTCCGGCTCCAACCGCATTGAGGTGCGATGACCATCAACCATAACGTTTTTGTTGACCAAAGTGCTCATAAGCGAAACCTTTTTTACCAGAATGGTAGTATTGCAAACACCCGAACAGGTGCCCGACCGAATGGCTGACCGTTAGGCACACCATATTAGTGTACGGCTAAGGTGAATACTATCAGAGGTTGTACCGTTGCGCAAGGGGCTATAGAAAACCCTGTTTTTTGGGGGTTGGGGATCAGCTGGCCGCTGGCAGGCGCGCTACGGCATCGGCCATCACCGCCTCTTCATCGGTGGGAATCATCGCCACCACCACACGACTGCTGGCCGTGCTGAGCACGATCGGCTTATCGGGATTGGCCGCTGCATTGACCCCCTCCGACAGATCTATCCCCAACCAGGCTGCGGCCTGGCACAGGCGGGATCGCACCATCACGCTGTGCTGGCCAATTCCGGCGGTAAAGACCAGCGCATCGATTCCCCCCAGGCTGGCCACCATCGCCGCCAACTGCTGATGGGCGCGGTGCAGGAACAGGGCGATAGCCTCAGCCGCCTGCGGATCGGGGCTGGCCTCCAAATCGCGCATATCCCCGCTGATCCCCGACACGCCCAACAAGCCAGATTCCTTATACAGCAACTGGGTTAGGCGGTGTTGGTCGTAGCCCTGGCTTAGCAGATGCAACACGACGCCCGCATCCAAACTGCCGCAACGGGTAGCCATCAACAGGCCGTCCAGGGCGGAGAATCCCATGGTGCTGGCAACCGATTGGCGGTGATGCATGGCACACAGGCTGGCGCCGCTGCCCAAATGCGCCACCACCACCCGCCCCTCAGCCACCTTGCCCAGCAGCTGTGGCAGCTGGCCAGCAATGGATTGATAGGACAAACCATGAAAGCCATAGCGTTTGATGCCCGCCTGATGCATCGCCTGTGGCAGTCCCAAATAGCGGTGCAGGGGCGGTTGCGTCTGATGAAAGGCGGTGTCGAAACAGGCGATTTGGGTGGTGGTGGGAAAGGTCTTAGCCAAGGCCTCAATCAGGCCTAAGGCGGCGGGCTGATGCAGGGGGGCTAACGGAGCCAGATGCCATAGCGATGCCATCACGGCAGGGTCGATTACCACTGGTTGGGTAAACTGATCGCCGCCATGCACCACTCGGTGTGCAATGGCGACAGGAGCAGTCGCGGCAGAGCCTAGCGCCGCTGTCTGCGCATCCCACCAGCCCTGCAGCGCGGCAGGCAAGTCAACGGGGTGATCCAGGTTGGTGGCAGCCAGGCGCCGCAGCACACCGCTATCCAGCTGATATAGCGCCAGTTTTAAGCTGGACGATCCCGCGTTGCAGGTCAAAAACAGCGCCATGGCCACAAACTCTTTCCAAAAATACTAAGATTGACCGTGATTCTTATCACTTTGCCATAAAATAACCAAAAATCCTTGTCACCCTTCCAACCATAAATTTTTTTAGCAGAAAGGAAAGTGAGAGGCATGATGAGAGATTCAAATCCGCAAAACAACCAAAGTCAGAATAAAACATCACTGGGGTGGGAGCGCCTTAAAACCGCACTTTTCACAATACCATTGATTTTGATGGAATATGCCGCCGTTAATTATGGAGATGTTTTTGCTGAACAGTCTCCCCGCGGTGAAAGAACAGAGTTGGTTAGGCTTGCTAGGGAAAACGATCGCTAGCCGCCCCGTACCCCGCTCACAATAGATTTGCCCCTACAGCCGTTGATCATGGCTGTGCGGTTTGGGCAGGGTGACCCGTTGCCGCAGCAGCAGTAGGCCTATCGCCGCAGACAGCAGGCGGCTACGCGCCCCATCCGCACGACTGGTCAACACAATGGGCAGGCGCGCCCCCAGCACGATTCCCGCACTGACCGCCCCCGCCATATAGGTCAATTGCTTGGCCAGGATGTTGCCGGCCTCCATATCGGGCACCATCAGCACGTCGGCATGCCCCGCCACCTCCCCCGCTATGCCCTTAGCCGCGGCAGCGGCGGGAGAAATCGCGTTATCGAATGCCAGGGGGCCATCCAATTGCCCGCCGACAATCTGACCGCGTTCGGCCATTTTGCACAGCGCCGCCGCCTCAATGGTCGAATGAATATTGGGGTTGACGGTTTCCACCGCCGACAGCAGCGCGACTTTTGGCGCCGTCACGCCCAGCGCGTGCGCCAGCTCAATAACATTTTGCAGGATATCCACCTTCTCCGACAAGCCAGGATAAATGTTAATCGCCGCATCGGTGATAAACAGCAATTTGTCATAGCTGGGCACATCCATCACAAACACATGGCTTAGCCGCCTTTGGGTGCGCAGGTCATGTTCCTTTTCCAACACCGCCGCCAACAGCTCATCGGTGTGCAGGCTGCCCTTCATGATCATTTCCACCTGCCCCATTTTGGCCAGATGCATCGCCCTGTCAGCGGCGGCATGGCTGTGGGGTACATCCAACAACTGATCGGGGGGCAGGGTGATGTTGACAGACTCCGCCGCCAGCTTAATGCGTCCAACGGGGCCAATGTAAAAGGGGGTAATCAACCCTGCTGCCTCCGCCTCCACCGCGCCCTGAATCGCTTCCACCGTAACGGGGTGAACGACGGCGGTAATGGCGGGGTTATAGGTTTTGCATTTGGCCAACAGCGGCTCAAACAGCGATGGCCGTGGCACATCATGCTCCGGGGTGTTGGAATCCCCCTCCATTCTAATGGTGGCATCCGTTTGCGTGGCCGTGGCCTCAACCGCCGCCGCCTCAGGGGTCAGCTTATCTTTCTTACCGATAATGCCCCCAGCAATGCTGCGCGTCAGTTTTTCGGTAAGTTTGCTGATCATGACGCCATTCCCACTAAGTGCCCATTACGTTCATGGACAGGCTATCACGTTGGCCAGTCCAAGCCAATATCCACCACGGGCGCACTCATGGTCAGCCGCCCGACCGAGATATAGTCAACACCGCTGGCCGCAATGGCGCGAATGGTATCCAGATTGACCCCGCCCGATGCCTCCAACTTGGCGGGATAGCCCGCCCCGTCCCGCAATGCCACCGCCTGCGCCAGCTGTTGGGGGCTCATGTTATCCAGCAGCAGGTGGGGGATACGGTGGCTTAGGCACAGTTGCACCTGATCCAGGGTGTCGCACTCCACCACCAGGCTTTGCCACAGGGCACTGCCCCGCACCATGGTCAGTTTCGCCAGGGTTCCCTCCAACCCACCACCATTGGCGGCGATGTGGTTATCCTTAATCATCATCCCATCGGCCAGGTTCATGCGGTGATTTTGCGCCCCCCCGACGGCGGTGGCGTATTTGGCCAGTTGCCGCATCCCCGGAATAGTCTTGCGGGTGTCCAGGATGATGGCCTTAGTGCCCACCACCGCCTCAACATACCGCCTGGTCAGGGTGGCAATGCCCGACAGATGCTGCACAAAGTTCAGGGCGGTTCGCTCCGCCGACAGCAGCGCGCTGGCCAAGCCCGACACGGTTGCCAACAAAGCGCCAGCGGCCACCTGTTCCCCATCCTCAGCCGCCTGTTGCCAATCGATTTGCGGCGACAGCGTGCGAAAGCTGGCCTCGGCCAGGGCTAATCCCGCCACCACCACCGCCTCCCGCGCGCGCAGCTGCAACGTGATGGCCAGCTGGGGGTCGATAACGGCGGCCACCGTCACATCGTTGGCGGCCTGATCCTCGGCCAAGGCGGCCTGCACCTGTTGATTGATGATGGCACTTGGCAACAGCGGGGGGGTAGATGGCATGGGTAGGGCTATACTAGCAGCAAAGTGGGCGGGGGGGGGGAACGGCAACCATCACTACTGCCATAAGATTGCCGCTTTGACGAGGGGGGGGATGGGATCGGCCGCTTACAAGATTGCAAATTGTACGCTAATGGGGTATAATGCAGCTATGTTCGATCAGATTGGAAATACCGTTGCTGAAACAGCCGCCTTTAGTCGGGCGGCGGCGGCTATATGGACGGATTATGACATTGATGAACTGAAAAGCTATCTTGCCGTCAATCCGATGGCTGGTGATGAAATTCAGGGAACAGGTGGGCTGAGAAAATTACGGTGGCGCCGACCTGGTACTGGTAAAAGAGGCGGTGCACGAGTCATCTATTATTTTTACGATGAAACCGCGCCGCTTTACCTGTTGTGGGCTTACGCAAAAGGCCAACAGGCGGATTTATCGCCCACAGAAAAGGCGATGTTAACCAAAGCGGCGGAGTCATTAAAAACTGCGCTAAAAGCAAGAAGGAGGATGTAACATGAGCAGTGAACTTGGAGATATGGCCAAAAACCTTTTAGCGGGACTTAATGAGGCGGTTGCGCATGCTAAGGGGCATCCAACCGATGTCCGCACAACCCGGTACGAATTTGCCGATGCCAAGGCTATTCGTGAAAAACTGGGCTTAAGCCAAAATGCATTTTGCAAAACCTATGGTATCCCGCTTAACACCCTGCAAAACTGGGAACAGCGGCGCAACAACCCCGACCGCACGGCGTCCGCCTATTTATGGGCTATTGCCGAACTGCCCGACCAAATCAGCGAGGCACAAAAACGCCATCACGCCATAGACGCATCAAGCATTCCCGCGTTTTAGCATCACCATCAATCCATCATCTGATGCCTAAGCCAGGTGTATTGCCGTTTGGCGTAGTGGCGGGTGGCGGTGGCGGCTGCCTCAATCGCCTGCGCCAACGATATCTCCCCGGCCAGATAGTCGCGCAGCTGGCCAAAGCCCAGGACTTTCAGGGCGCTGGCGGGTGGATCGGGATAGCGTTGCAGATAGTCGGCCACCTCCGCCACCGCGCCCGCCGCCACCATTGCCGCGAACCGCTGGTTAATGCGATCATACAGATCGGCGCGGTCGGGCAGCAGTTTGGTCACGACAAAGCGATAGGGCGGCGGCGGCAGTGGGTCAGCATGCCATGCGTGAATCGGGCGCCCGCTGGCCACCACCACCTCATAGGCGCGCAGCAGGCGAACAAAGTCGCGGGGACGGATCTGTTGGGCGCTTAGCGGATCATGGGCGGCCAGCGCATCGCGCAACGCCGGCTCCCCCCCCCCTTCCAACAGCGTCAGTCCCTGTTGCCGAACCGCTGGCGGAATCGGCGGCATCACCGCCAACCCCTGCATCAGCGCCTTAAGGTACAGCCCCGTGCCGCCCACCACGATCGGCTGTTGCCCCGCGGCCACGGCGCAATCGATCGCCGCCATCGCATCCTGGCGCCACAGGCCAACCGAATAATCGGCGGTTGGCGACAGGAACGCCAGCAACGCATGCGGAACCGCCGCCTGATCCGCCTCACTAGGCTGGTTGGTCAGGATGGGCAGATGGTTGTACAGCTGCGCGCTGTCGGCGTTGATAAGCAGGCTGGGGCGACCATCCGCCAAAGCCGAGGCCGCCAAGACCATAGCCGCCGCCGATTTACCGCTGGCGGTTGGCCCCGCCACCACCTGCACCAATGTGCGATTATCCCCTAGCAAATTCCGTCAAAGCCCCTATATGCTGAATCATGACCTATCTTACCCTTGTCTCCCCCCAATTCCTAGATGACCTTCGCGTTGCGGCGGTGATGACCGCCCTACGTCAAGCCGACTGGATGGCGCAGGTGACCGAGTGGACGCAGAAGGGTATCCTGGCCAGCGATGCCGGCACCCTGGGCGTGTTGCAACTGCAATTGGTGACGCATGGTTCCCCGCCGCCGCCAACCGTTCAAGACCGCAACCAATGGCTGTTAACGCTGGCGGATGAATTTGCCTGTGACTTTGCCTGGCAGGAGGGTGCGCCCGCCCCCAAACGGCTGGCTGGCTTTGACATGGATGGCACGACAGTGGCGGAGGAGAGCATGGTGCTGCTGGCGCAGACAGTGCAGGAAGCTTCTGGTCTTGGCGATTCCGATTTGGTTCAGCGCATCACCGCCATGACGGGCGCGGCCAAGGGGGCAGGTGCGGGCGCAGGGGGGCTGGTGCAACAGATGACCGCCATGACCGATAGCGCCATGGGCACGGGCATCAGTTTTGAGGAATCGTTGCTGCAACGCCTAGCCCTGCTGGCGGGCAGTCCGTATGAGGCGTTTGTGCAGGCTAGCCAGCGGTTTACGGTTAACCCCGGCATGGCAACCGCGGTGGCGGCCATGAATGGGGCGGGCACCCTGACCGCGCTGATTACCGGCGGCTATGACCCGATGAAAAGCACGATTGCCACCCGATTGGGCTTTCAGCAATCTTTTGGCAACAGCCTGATTTTTGATGACAATAACCGCTTCACGGGCGATTGCCAGCGACCGATTTTGGGCAAGGCCGCCAAGGCCGAAATATTGCAAAACCTGGCCGCGCAGCATGAATGGGGCGCAAACGACAGCCTGTTCATCGGCGACGGCAGCAATGATCTGGGCGCCCTGCAATGGGTGATGGCGGGCGGTGGGTTGGCGGTGGGTTGGCGGCCAAAGCCGATGCTGCTGGGCTCCCTCAACGCCATTGTTCAGCATAATGCCGCCAGCCTGCTGGTATTTCAGGGGTTGGGCGGGATGTAGGGGATTTTAGATTGCGCAAGAATTTTAGAGCAACCGACCTGGCCGATATTGTTGTAGAATATAAACAGATCCACTACTGCTCCCTGAATCTACTGCTAAGGGTTTACTAGCTAAATTTATGCTTGGGATCGTTGGTGAAACCGCCCGTATCTGCCTGAGCTGTTCATTGGCTAACGCTGTTTGCGCATTGGCTAACGCAATTTGTGCAGTGACTAAAGCACCACTATTATTTCCTTCAGATTCAGATTCCTTCTTGCCATTTCTTTTGCACCTGTTTCCAAGTTCAACGCCAAAATATGCAGCTACTGGCAATAAACCCATTGCCATTCCTTGAGCACCCCTGGCAACATTTGCGACTGGGGCAGTTATTTTTGTAAGAACAGGAAAATCTTTTGGGTGGTTTTGCACATAATTAACACCTATTACCCCAGAGGCCAGCAAAAACAAGGGAAGATTTACCCATTGATGAATTTGCTTTTTATGACATTGCAATGTGCCAGCTGCATTAGCCATTATACCATTCCTAAGGCTTTAGAATTACTATAAGGCAATGCTATATATTTTTTGGTTTTTGTCAAGCTATTTATACCGCTTTTTTAATTTTTTCTTGTTGGGCGGTGCTGCTGGGATCCCTCTACGCCATTGTTCAGCATAATGCCGCCAGCCTGCTGGCGTTTCAGGGGTTGGGCGGGATGTAGGGGGTTGGCGGGGATTTAGAGGGGGGGAGAGAGAGGGCTGTCTTAGCTTTTGCGCCCGCCACCGCGCTTACCACCGCCAATAATGTTGCGCGCCACCGACCAAGCCTGCTGCCCCGACCGCCCAACTTTTTCTGTACACTCCCCCCAAGCCGTCCAGCGAGCCAACATCATCGCCGGGCGCAACCCCACGCCCGCCACCGCCGTTGGGTTAAGAATGTCCCGCCCGCTCAGAAGCTTGTTGTCTTAGAAGAAACAGAGTTTCAGGAGATGCTTGGGGAGCCAAAACAGCAATTAGGGGGTGAAAAGCCCCCCGTTTTGAATACTTTGATGTTGCCTGGGCTGTAAAATTGGCTAAAGCAACACCAATGCATGCTACCGCAGATAATGCAGCACCGAAACTCTTTCCAGGCGTCACTTCTTCAGGATCGCCAAGTCCGTCATGTATGTATTCGTAGGATGGATTTTGCATTTTTACCTCTTATCCAAAAAATTATTTTTCTGCAAAATGTTTTTTCTGTCAAACGCTTATTGAAAACTTTCACAAAATGACAAGCGGCGGGCGATGCGGCTTGGGAGGGGGGAAGGATTCCTATCGCCCCCACCCTGTAACCCGCTCAATAACTGTCGGCGCCGCAACCATCGCAGCTGTAATACCACCAAAAACCACATAAGATACAGTTGGATTTGCACCATCAATACAATTTGAAGCCCACACAGATGCTACCAAGGCACCAAGAGACAATACCGCCCCCCGATTAGCAAACCCCTGGCAATAGGATATTTGACCGTCGTTATGAGTGTCTGACATTACTATCTTCCTTTTTGCTGAGATGCTGACACAAGGGCAATCGGATTTCCACCAACACCCTGAAGTGCCGCATTAGCGTTAGCCGCTCTATCTTGATGCACTTTTAGTGTAAAACATGCAAATGCAGCAAAACTGACAGCAGCAACACCAGCGAAAATTCTTTGCTCGCGTGGAGTTGGCCGTTCTTCACCACGAAACGTCAGTACTAGTGCGCGCATAGTATTTTCAAGATTAGAAAACCTGCCAGTTGTATTATTGTTCACAAATGTCATTTTGCAATCCCCGCTTTCTATAAGTTTCAAAAAAAATCGACTTATCATAACAAAAGAATGGGATGGTGGTCAATAGTGTTATAGTGGGCACAATTTTATGATGGATGGTCGGTTAATTGGTGGCATAGGGTGGTTACACTGGCGGGCAGGCCATCCTAACGACAGGGAAAGCAGAATAAGGGGGAGGGATGGAGGAGGAATGGGGGACGGCGTTGGCGCCAGCCATTTTGCCACTTTGGATACAGACCCCCTTGCTATTGCCCAAACAAGGCGTTATGACCTGTGGGACAATCATTTACAGCCCACCATTAGCTGAAGGCGCATGAGCAAAGAAGATTTAATTGAATTTACCGGCGTGGTAACAGAATTGTTGCCCAACGCGATGTTTCGCGTCCGGTTGGAAAATGACCACGTTATTTTGGCCATGAGCTCTGGCAAGCTGCGCAAAAATCGTATAAAGGTGTTGATCGGCGACCGGGTCAATGTGGAAATGACCCCCTATGACCTGACCAAGGGGCGCATCATCTTTCGCTTTAACAAATAGGGTACGGCACCATGCGCCAGCGGCTGATTCTGGCCTCAGCCTCCCCCCGCCGATTGGAATTGTTGCGCCAGATTGGGGTGGATCCCGCCGCGGTTATCCCCGCCGATATTGATGAAACCCCCCTGCCCCGCGAAGTGCCCTTAGCCTATGTGCGGCGGATTGCCTGCGCCAAGTTGCAGGTCGTGTGCGATCAACTGGCTAATAGCAGCAGCGCGGATACGGCTCCGCCGCCCACCTTTGTGCTGGCCGCCGATTCGATTGTGGCGGTTGGGCGACGCATTCTGGGCAAGCCAGCTGACGCGGTGGAGGCGGCCAAATTCTGGCGGCTGTACTCTGGCCGTCGCCATCGGGTGTACACGGGGGTGGCGCTGGCCAACCCTGCGGGCAAGTCGGTGGTTAAGGTGGCAACCACCCAGGTGCAGTTTAAATCGCTTAGCGAGGCGGAAATTGCCCGCTTTGTCGCCACCAATGAATGGCAGGGGAAGGCGGGTGGCTATGCGATTCAGGGCGCGGCGGAGGCGTTCGTGCAATCGGTGTCGGGCAGCATCAGCAACATCATCGGCCTGCCCCTGTGCCTGACCCGCAACCTGCTGCTCGGCAATGGCTGGATCGAGGATTAACGCTAGCGGGCGGCATTATCCGCTGAGAAGTTAGTCACGATAATCCCTAGTGGCTATCGCACGAAGCCGCATTTTTTCAACCTGTCTGGTCATGTTTATAGGAACCAATTCAACATCTGGGTGCGCGATCGCATAGACGCGGAACAATTCGTCGGCAAAGGCCTGGCCAACCTCCTCAACCCCATCAAAATCCAAAACGACTTTTTTAAAGAGATCAAACCTGGTGACGAGTCTTTTGGCCTGTGATCGCGACATCAACAGTTCATCCCCGTATTGCGCCAATTTCATCGACACGATGGTTTTGGAAAATTCATAATCATCGGGCACATTGGTGTATTCATCAAAAATATCTTTGGCGACGCGATTGCTGTTCAGGGCAATGACCATCAAAACCTTTGTTCCAGATCCAAAATCTTCGGTTATCTCGCCAAACGAATCGTTATCCCGATCAACATCATGATCGAAATCCAGCTTATTGGCACTAATACAAAATCTATCAAACATACGAGAAGTAAAAAATATACCCTCACCACTGTGTCTCTTAGGGTCTGTGGTAAATTTTCCCTTGGATAGCTCAAAAAAAGCCAGCCTCATATCTGGAAACTTCATAGCTTTAGCAATTTTTGCAAAAATACCAATTCCATTATCAGCAATGATTAATAAAATTTTTTCTTCAGTTTGTTCTGCACAGATATAGACAAATTTACCCTCTGAATGATCGATGGCGTTGTTCAGCATTTCGGTAAAGCCATAGGTCACAATGCTTAAAATATTGGGCAGAAACTGAAAGTACGGGTAAAAATCCTTCCTCCAAACCTGATCCTCCTCAAGACCAGAAATTTCATAGGTTTTTTCAATTTTTCGTTTATAGCCTGGGCTGAAGATGGGACGCGTTTTGGAACCGCTGCGAGCAATCCACCCCTCCGCCTCTAACTGCTGAATATATTTTGTTGCGGTCGCCCGTGAGAAGTGATGGCGATCCATGTACAGGCGCGCCAAATCAGACGGATGTTGCACCACATCTGCGGTCACCGACGCCCTTAAAAGCTGAATTTTGGATGGTTTTGCCATAACGCCCCCTGTCTGGTTCTTATGGCTTACTATAAAGCAAAAATTTGAAATTGTAAAGTTATGAGGCTCAAACTATAAAACATAGACAGCTTTACTATTAAGTTATAAGCCATGCTGATGGCTGTGTGAACGGGCGGTATTATCCGCTGAGAAGTTAGTCGGGCAGATGGGTGGGGGCGAAGAAAAAGCATTCGCCGATACGGTTGCGTAAGGCCTTGCCCAGCTCTTTCCCCAATTGACGCGCCTGATCGGGGGTGCTGTCCAGCTGCAGGCGCTCAATCCTTTTGCCATCGGGGGTGGCAACCAATCCATCCAGGCGCAACAGCCCCGTGGCATCGTCGATAACCGCCAGGGCGGCAATCGGCGTGCGGCAGGAACCATCCAATACCCGCAACATCGCCCGCTCCGCCTGCACACAAATGGCGGTGGGCGTATGGTTGGCGGCGTCCAACAACGCCATCACCGCATCGTTGTTGGCCAGGCATTCGACCCCAATCGCCCCCTGCGCCACCGCCGGCAGCATGACATCGGTTGACAGAATCGCCGACGATTTATCCATCAGCGATAGGCGCTTTAGCCCCGCCACCGCCAACAGGGTGGCGGCAAAATCCCCCTCCTCCAACTTGCGCAGGCGGGTTTGCACATTGCCGCGCAACAGCTCTACCCGCAAATCGGGGCGCAGGTGCAACAGCTGTGCCCGCCGCCGCAAACTGGCGCTGCCCACTTTTGCCCCCTGCGGCAGGGCGGTGATGGTGTTGGCGATTGGCGACATCATCGCATCGCGGGGATCCTCACGCGGCAGTACCGCGCCGATTACCAGCCCATCGGGCAAAATGGTGGGCAGATCCTTCATCGAATGAACGGCGATATCGATGGCGCCACACAGCAACGCTTCCTCAATCTCTTTGGTAAACAGGCCTTTGCCGCCAATGTCGCTGAGCGATCGTTCCAAAAAGCGATCGCCGCTGGTTTGAATCACCTCAATCTTCACCGCATTGGGGGCAGCCAGGCGGTGGTCAAAGCGCGCCAGATATTGCCAAACCTCCGCCGCCTGTGCCAACGCCAGGGGGCTACCGCGGGTACCAATGGTCAGGGGAAGGCGCATGGGTTGTTAACAAACAGAAAGCAAACTTGCCATGCTTTAGCACCGCTGCCCCCCCTTTGGCCAGCAAAACCCGCTACTCGGCAGCAGATTCTGCGGGGGATTCTGCGGGGGATTCGGGCAATTGCAGCATCAGCCAGCCGTCCTTAAGGTTGACCGTCGGCACCCATGCCTTGCTGAACGGAACGGCCATGTTGGCCACCGCCGCCAGCTTAGGGTCATTGGGGTTCAGCCAGCGGATAACCAGCAGATCGCCCGCGCCGTGATTTTCCACCGTTTGCACTACCCCTAACGGCTGGGCGGCCGGATCCACCACCCGCAGGCCGATTAGATCCGCCCAATAAAACTCCTCATCCTCATCCAGTTTGGGCAGCTGGCCACGATCGACATACAGCCAACAGCCCGTCCAGACCTCCGCCGCCGTGCGATCGGCAATTCCATCACAGGTCACCAACAGCATATCTCCCTGCTGCGCTTGCAGCTTAAGGCGTACCGCCACCCCCTCAGCGGTTAACAGGGGTTGATAGTCCAACAACTGCTCAGGCGGGCTGGTGTGGCTTTTGATCTTCAGCGCCCCCCTTATGCCATGCGGCCGCACCACCTGCGCGACAGGAATCAGATGTTCAGGCAGTTGTTCAGGCGGCATTGACGGATTCTGCTCTCAAGCCTTCGGTGGGGCAACCGCCGCCACCCCCCGTCTGTTGCATCAACTTGCGATGGCGGGCACGAAAGCGGGCTTTGTCATCTTCACTGGTCTGGTTAACACAGCGGTGGCAGGAAACCCCCTCCTCAAACTCCGCGCGCAAACGATCTTGCCCTGACAACGGATCGCCGCAGCAGAAACATTGGCTATAGGGGCTGGTGGTCAGGCCGTGGCCAACCGCCACCCGGCGGTCAAAGACATAACAGTCCCCCTGCCACTTGCTGGCATCGGGCGCCACCTCCTCCAAATACTTCAGGATGCCGCCCTGCAGATGGTAAACTTCGGCAAATCCCTCAGCCTTCATAAAGGCCGATGCCTTTTCACACCGAATGCCGCCGGTGCAAAACATCGCAATCTTTTTTTGCTTAGCCTCAGCCAGCTGGTTGCGAATAAAATCGGCCAGATCCGTAAATTGCTGAATGGGCGGCACCACCGCGCCCTCAAAACTGCCAATTTCGGTCTCATAGGTGTTGCGCGTATCCAACACCACCACATCGGGGTCGGCCAACAGCTGATTCCAATCCTTTGGCGCCACATAAATGCCAACCTGCTGATTGGGATCGGCGGCGGGCTGACGAAAGGTGATAATTTCTTTTTTCAAACGAATTTTCAGGCGATTAAAGGGCTTTTCAAGCGCGGATGAAAATTTCACTTCGGCCAGTTGCAACCCAACCTGATTTTGCAGCTCTTGCAACATTTGCTCCACGGCTTGGGGCGTGCCGGCCAGGGTTCCATTCACCCCCTCAGTCGCCACCAACAAACTGCCACACAGATCCAATGCCGAAAAAGATGAGCGCAAATGGGCACACAGGCCGGCGGGATCGGCAATGGTGGTAAATCGGTAAAAGGCGGCCACGGTGTAATTCATAACTTTTTCATAGCGCAAAATTCTGTCAAAAGGAACAGGCCAAAAATGGTGCTGGTCTAAATTGGATAAATCGGCTATTCTATTTGCCTTGTGAAATTGTCTCGCCATGACAAAACCTTTGGCGTCGCGGTAACCACAGTTTTTGTCACAGTCGATTTTGTTGGACGGTACCGATGGGGCTAAGTTTAAAACAGCAGTTAAATGAGCTTTTGGCGGAGCACCAAGATCTGGATATGATGATTGATCGCCTTTCTGAAGATGCTGGTGTGGATCAATTGAGCATTCAACGGCTTAAAAAGCGCAAATTGGCCTTAAAAGATCAAATTGAGCAGGTGCGATCCCTGATTCTGCCCGACATTATTGCCTAGCAGGCTGGTTTGGCCTGATGCTGACTCAGGATTAGGCGGGATCGGTGGGGATGCACCGGGTCATAGTATTTAACATAGGCGTTGGGGATATAGGGGTATTGCCGCGGCCGCCAAAGCATTTCTTCCCCCTCCGCCATCCCCTGCTGACCATAATCGGACAGCACGATTGAAACCGACGCGTTACAGAGATTTTTTGCCCGCCCCAACAGCAAATCAATCGACCATTGCAAATTCTGCCAGCCATCACTGGCCAATCCATTAGATAGTGTAGTCACGAGATTTTTGCCCACATAATGATGCATCGGATGTGGACGGCGGCGAGGAAAGATTTTGTATTTTTAAGGTATCGAGTGGCGATTCCACGCCATTGTTTCA
>JBILMH010000047.1:0-11189 GCA_044375625.1 Alphaproteobacteria bacterium | reverse complement strand
CACAGTTGGTCAAGAACACCGGCACCATCACCGCTGAGGGTGGCACCATCGCCCTGACCGCCGCCGCCGGTCGTCAAATCGTTGACAGCCTGGTGCAAATTGAGGGCGAGCTGACGGCACCCACCGTTATTGTTAATGCATCGAATATTGTTATCGGATCCGATTCGTCTGGCAAAAATTTGGATGCGCAAAAAAGCAATCTAAACCTTGTTGCGGCAACGCCTTCTAGCCCATGTGGTTCGTGTGTCACGGTTGTTGCGGACCAGCAACTAACACCAAAGCCGCTACCATTATTTATCGAACCCCAGCCATCGGCACAGTTGTTGTCCGTAAAACCGTTAGAGGCTCCAAAAGCTGTGAATAGAGACATGCTGGTTAACAAGTCAATCGTTTACTACCAATCTAACGAACAGGATAGGTAAAGACCCGATATCATCCTGAGGGCTGATTGCCGACGACCTGCCCGACCTGCTGCCCAAAGTGCTAGCCGAGTTGCTAGCCGAGTTGTTGGATGGGCTTTAGCCCGCGATTCATTTCCGCCCAAGATACCCGCCCAAGATACCTGCTTAAGACATTTACCTAAGACAAAAGCGACGAAACCCTTGACGTGGGCGATGAAATTAGGGCAAATCATGGAACTTGACGCATTGCCCAGGTAGCTCAGTCGGTAGAGCAAGGGACTGAAAATCCCTGTGTCGGGGGTTCGAGTCCCTCCCTGGGCACCATCAGGCAGGCCGTGGCCATGCTCTTTTTGGATATGCCTTTGCGGATGTGCCATCGTCAATCAGCCGCTATCGCCCTAACCACCGTGCCCCTAACCAGGCCGCGCCCTTCACCGTAAGCCCCTCACCGCAAGCCCACCACTGTATAGCCATCCAATCAGACACCGCCATGACCACCCCCACCACTACCCCCGCCATTACCCCCACGAGTGCTTCGAAAACGACGCCCATCGCCCCCATCGCTGAAGTGCCCACCAGCCTGGAATACCCAGGCTTTGACTTTACCATCACCGCCCGCGATCCCGATAGTGAGGGGCGCTGTGGCGTGCTGACAACACCGCATGGCAGCCTGGAAACCCCCGCCTTTATCTTTTGCGCGACCAAGGCGGCGTTGCGGGTGGCCACCATTGACCAGGCGGAGGCGGAATCGACCCAGATCATTCTGGCCAACACCTATCACCTGATGTTGCAACCCGGCGCCGATGTGGTGGAACGGTTGGGCGGCCTGCACAAAATGACCGGCTGGCAGGGGCCGATGCTGACCGATTCGGGCGGCTATCAGGTGTTCAGCATGGCGCATGGCGGGGTCAGTGAGGATATTAAGGGCAAACGCCCACGCTTTGGCACCAGCCGCCTGAAGGTGACGGAGGAGGGGGCGCAGTTTCGCAGCTATGTCGATGGCACCAAATTCACCCTGACCCCCGAATCGGCGATGCAGGTGCAACGGCAACTCGCCCCCGACCTGGTGGTGGTGTTGGATGAATGCACCGCCTTTAAGGACAGCCGCGATTACACCGCCCGTTCGATGGAGCGCACCCATCGCTGGGCGAACCGATCGCTGGCCGCCTTTGCCACCCAACATGATGGCCGCCAGGCGGTGTATGGCGTGTTGCAGGGTGGGGTGTATGAGGATTTGCGGCGGGAAAGCGCCGAGTACATCAGTCAGCTGCCCACCTTTGGCCTGGCCGTTGGCGGCTGTTTGGGCAAAGACCCTGAGGAGTTGGCGGAGATTGCCAACTATTCCATGCGCTTTTTGCGGCGCGACCGCCCGATTCACTTTCTGGGGGTGGGCGGCATTGCCGATATTTTCGCGGGCGTCGGGGTGGGGATGGACACCTTTGATTGCGTGGTGCCCACCCGCCTGGCGCGGCATGGCGGGGCGCTGATTAAACAGGCGCCGCTGTTCCGCCTTAACCTGCACAACGCCTGCCACCGCGGCGTGCCAGAGCCGATTGACCCGGCCTGCCCCTGCTACACCTGTCGCACCCACAGCCGCGGCTATCTGCACCACCTGTTTAAGGCGGATGAGTTGTTGGGGATGACCCTGCTGACCCTTCACAACATACGCTTTATGAATGATTTAATGACCAGCATCCGCACGGCGATTCGCGCAGGCCAGCTGAGTGCATTAAAGCGGGAATGGTTGGGTTAGGGCAGTCCCATTGTTTTTCTTCATGGTTTAATTGTTGATACGGTCTCATCTGCAACGCCTTTCTGTGATGTTTAACCTTAGGTGTTGCACTTCAATTTTAGGAGATGGGTAGGTAAAATGAGTGAGAAAAAACTAAGATTTATAGATCTGTTTGCTGGCATTGGCGGCTTTCATTATGCATTTCATCAGCTAGGCTGTGAATGTGTTTTTGCCTCTGAAATTGATGAGGCGGCAAGGGTCACATACGAAAGAAATTATTCGAACATATCGCCTGACTTGTTCAAAAAAGATATGTTTAATGATGATATAAGAAAAATATCACCGTTCGAGATTCCTGATTTTGATATTCTATGCGCTGGATTCCCGTGCCAACCATTTAGTCAAGCAGGGCATAAAGATGGTTTTTCAGATGGTCGCAATTCGGAACGGGGCAATCTTTTTTTTAATATTGTTGACATTATTGAGGCAAAAAAACCAAAAGCTTTTTTCCTAGAAAATGTGCGGGGCTTGGTTAATCATGATAATGGTCAGACCTTCAAAACGATTAGAGAAATCTTAGAAGATGAACTGGGCTACAGTTTTTATTATAAAATTGTAAAAGCAACAGATTATGGGCTGCCTCAACACCGCCCTCGCACTTTTATGATTGGATTTAGAGATGAAGGTTTTTTAAAAGGATTTACGTTTCCCGAAAAAACTCCGCTAAAATTCAACATGTCGGACGTTTTCGCTGGCCATTGTTCAAGAGAAATTGCATTTACCCTGCGCGTTGGTGGAGCTGGGTCAGACATTAATGACCGACGGAATTGGGATTCTTATTTAGTGGACGGCAAGGTTACCAGAATTCAGCCGCAACATGCACTCAGAATACAGGGCTTTCCAAATAATTTTATACTGCCTAATTCTAGAGCCGAGGCAATGAAACAATTAGGAAATAGCGTTGCTGTTGACGCGATTAGGGCTTGTGGGGAAAACCTTATCAACCATTTAATAGATATAGATAAAAAGAACATAGAGGGAAATAATATGGCTACCAATCGAAACAAAGGGGAATGGACGGAGTTGTATTCGTTTTTAAAAATAATCTTGGATAAAAAAATATATTTTTCCAATGAATTTTTAGAAAAAACGCCTGATTTTTTTGAAGTCCATAAAGTTTCAACCCTGAATATCAGGGAGGAAGTTGAGTTATTAGATGGTGGAATTAAAATAAATAATGGTGTAGTTACTACATCTTATAATGATGATGAAGTCATTGGCAATCATGATCTAGATAAATTTAAAGACGCTATCCAGAACGGGAAAAGTGCTTTTGCGCTGCAAGATATTGAAGCTATTTTTAGAAAAATGGGAATAAGCATAACCCATGGAGGAAATTCAAATCAAAAAGCTGATATTATTTTAGATATATCGCAAAGCAATTTACCGTATAAGGACGAAGGTTTTGGTATAAAATCTTATCTTGGAGCAAGTCCAACATTACTGAATGCGTCTGGAAGCAATACAAACTTTATATATGAGATAAAAAACTTCAATGATTTCCTAATGGAAGAAACAAACAAAATTGATACACGAACAAAAATCAAGGATAGACTTTCTTATATATTTTCTGAAAATTGTAGTTTGATTTTCTCTCGTGTTGAATCAGAAACGATGCAATATAATTTATCGGTTCTTGATAGTGAGATGCCGTCAATTGTATCAGATATGTTACTTAATTTCTATCTTAACAGAGAGAATAATATATCTAGCAATTTAGCCGATCTTTACGTAAAGAAAAAGCACAATAGATTGATCGATCTAGACGGGGCAACTATAAAAGTAAAAAGATTCTTAGTTGCAGTTTTGTTGGGGCTTTTTACGGGTAAAAAATGGGATGGAAAATATTCGTCAAACGGGACAATCGTTGTCAAAAATGATGGAAGTCAGGTTGCTTTCCATATTGTAAAACTCTCTATTCTTGAGGACTATTTGTTCAATGTTATAAAATTTGATACGCCCTCCACAACACGGCACAGATTCGCTTCTGTGTACAAGGAAAGAGATGGAAAATTCTATTTAAAGCTTAATTTGCAGCTACGTTTTTAGTTGAACATCAAAATATACATTGGCCAGCTTTGCCGCCTATTACAACCGCTAGATCGGTTGGGGTAACGCCCCCCACCCCCTTATCTCTTTTTTCCCCGCTGCCGCCCCCTTTTATATGTTTGGTCACACAATGAAGGGGTTAGGTGCTAGGGAAGGAGAGGGGCGGTACAGAGCGCCATTAGGCGTGGATCGTCCCCATCCTGTTAGCGACGCGATCGATAAGAATCCCTTTTATCAATCATAAATATGGGGTATTGTGATTGATAAAGGTGGGGTGTATCAATCATGATCTGGAATTGGCAACAGCCGGGATGGCCGACATTCACCTGGGATGCAGCCAGGCTTGCTCAAGCGGAGCGGATCTTTGCAGAGAATGCGGGTCTGGTTATCGGCGTTGGGCGGCACCTGGAGGAGGGGGATAGGCAGGCATTGACCATTGAGGTCATGTGCCTGGAGGCTATCGATACGTCCGCCATCGAAGGGGAAGTGTTGGATCGCGACAGCGTTCAGGCATCCATCCGTCGCCAGCTAGGCCTTGCGGTTGAACGCCGCAAATCTGAACCGGCCGAAGCGGGGATTGCGGAAATGATGGTGGCGCTCTATCGCAATCTGATTGCGCCGCTTGACCATGAAACCCTGTTTGCCTGGCACCAGATGGTCACCAATGGCCGGCGCGATCTGACCGATATTGGCCGCTATCGCCGCCACGCCGACCCGATGCAGATTGTATCGGGGGCTGACTATGCCGCCCATGTCCATTTTGAGGCGCCGCCGTCGAAGCAAGTGCCCGCAGAGATGGATCGATTCCTTGCCTGGCTGCACGATACCAGCCCCGCTGGCAACCACCCTTTGCCGCCAATTACCCGCGCTGGCATTGCCCATTTGTGGTTTGAAAGCATCCATCCCTTTGAAGATGGCAACGGCCGTATTGGCCGCGCGATTATCGAGAAATCTTTGGCACAAGGCCTGTCGATTCCAACCCTAACCGCCGTTGCGGGGACATTGCTGCGCCGGCGCAAGCAATACTATCATCGTCTTGAACAAGCCAGCCAAACCCTGGAAATCACCGACTGGCTGCTGTGGTTTGCCGCTGCCGTGATTGAGGCGCAGCGTCGCAGCCTCGCCCTGGTCGAGTTCATTCTGCATAAGGCCAAGCTGTTAAACCGTGTGGGTGAGCGGCTGAATCCGCGCCAGGAAAAAGCCGTGCTCCGCCTGTTTGCCGCTGGTCCAGACGGCTTTGTTGGGGGATTAAGCGCGGGCAATTACAGGCGGATTACGGGGGCGCCGCCGGCTACCAGCACCCGCGATCTGGTCGATCTGGTCGAACTTGGCGTGCTGCATCGAACGGGGGAACGCAAAGCGACTCGCTATTATCTCACCATCCCAATCAAGCCGATTGAGACCGTGCGGGCAGAGGATCTGTAACCCAATGCTGGGATCTGATGTTGGCACGATCGATAAGGGGGCAACGCAGCCCTATCAAACCCCGCTGTTATCCGCTATAACCAGGGCTAGCTTGCCACGATTTCCCAACAGACTTTTCGCCCTATGACAACTTTTCGAACCCATCGCTGGTGGCATCCGTTGCGCGATAGCCGCCGCCTGCAACTGCTGCTTCTGCTGGTGCTGATCGGCTTAGGCTGGCGCTATCAGCATCATCAGGCCGCCCCTGCGGCGGGTGCGCCTAAGCCAGTTTTGGTGACCATTGCCGCCGCGGCGCGCGCCGATGTGCCGCTGACGGTTGAGCTGGTCGGGACGGTGGTCGTCAACCAAACGGTGGCGATCAAATCGCGCCTGGATTCCCAGCTGGCGGCGGTGAAGTTTCATGATGGCGATCTGGTGCAGGCTGGCCAAGTGCTGTTTGAGCTGGATAATCGCGCCCTAACCGCGCAGGTCAATCAGCAGGAGGCCGATTGGGCCAAGGCCAAGGCGCAGTTGGAAAATGCCCGCCTGCAATACGAACGGGCGCAAAAGCTGTTCGCCGGCAACAACGTCGCCCAATCCTATCTGGACAGCGCCAAGGCGACCTATGCCAGCGCGCAGGCCGATCTGAACGCGGCGGCGGCGGGACGGGAAAACAGCAGGGTGCTGTTGGGCTATACCAAAATTGCCAGCCCGATTACGGGGCGGGCGGGCACCATCAACGTCACCCTGGGCAACAATGTTAAGGCCAATGATCCGCAACCGTTGGTCACCATCAACCAGATTCAGCCGATTCGGGTGCAGATGGCGATTCCCCAACGCTATTACGACGCGCTGCGGACGGCGATGGCTGCCGAGTCGTTAGCGGTAACCGTGCGACGCAATGGTCAACCCGATTTGGGGCAGGGCAAGTTGGACTATATCGACAACGCCATTGATGCGGGCAACGGCACCTTTGTCGCCCGTGCTGGCTTTGCCAACAACGACGAAAAACTGTGGCCAGGGATGTTTGTCAATGCGCAGCTATCGCTGGGCACCGATCAACAGGTGCTGACCATCCCCGCCGCCGCGGTGCAGGGGGATGAGGGCAAGCATTTTGTGTTTGTGGTCAACCCCGCTGATCAAAAGGCTGTCCGTCGCCCGATTGATCTGGCGCGGGTGGCGGGCAATTTGGCGATTGTGCAGCAGGGTCTGGACGCGGGGGAACAGGTGATTACCGATGGCCTGCTGCGGGTCAGTGAGGGGGTGGTGGTGGCAGCTCCTGCCCCTGCCCCTGCCCCTACCCCTGCCTCTACCCCTGATGCGGGGCAGCCAACTGGGCAGCCCAAAGACCCGAACGCGGCCAAACCATGAACATTTCCGCCTTTTGCATCCATCGGCCAGTTTTCACCACTCTGTTGACCCTGGCGATGATTGTCGTTGGCCTGGCGGGCTATAACAGCCTAGCGGTCAGCGCCCTGCCGCGGGTGGATTTCCCGACCATCCAAGTCACCGCCAGCCTGTCGGGTGCCAGCCCTGAGACCATGGCCTCCTCCGTCGCGACCCCGTTGGAGCGGCAATTTTCGACGATTTCGGGGATCAACGCGATCACCTCCACCAGCTTTTTGGGTAGCACCCAAATCACCCTGCAATTCGATCTGGATCGCAACATTGATGGCGCGGCCTTGGATGTTCAAACGGCGATTTCAGCCAGTTTGCGCAAACTGCCGCCTGAAATGACCACGCCGCCGTCGTTCCAAAAGGTCAACCCCGCCGATCAGCCGATTCTGTTTGTCGCGGTTTCGTCGGATACCGTGCCGATCTCAACCGTTAACGAATACGCCGACACCCTGATGGCGCAACGCATCTCCACCCTGCCTGGCGTGGCGCAGGTGCAGCTGTATGGGGCGCAGAAATACGCGGTGCGGGTGCAGGCCGATCCACAGGCGCTGGCCGCCCACGATCTGACCTTTGCGGAGCTGAAAGACGCGCTGGCGGGCGCCGCCAGCAACGCGCCGGTTGGCACCATCAATGGCCAAAAACAGCTGTTTAACCTTAAGGTGGCGGGACAGCCCAGCAACGCCGAGGGCTTTCGCCCGCTGATTGTCACCTGGCGCAACGGTGCCCCCGTGCGGCTGAACGATGTGGCCACCGTCACCGATTCGGTGGAGGATTTGCGGGCCATCGGCAGCATCAACGGCAAAAACGCGGTGGTGATTGCGATTCAGCGCCAGCCCGACGCCAATACGATTGAGGTGGTGCAACGGGTACGCGACCTGCTGCCCACCTTTCGCAGCCAGATTCCGCCGTCGATTGAGCTGACCCCCCTGTTTGACCGTTCGGTGGCGGTTAAGGAATCGTTGCATGATGTGCAGCTGACCATGTTGCTGACCATTCTGTTGGTGGTGGGGGTCATCTTTTTGTTTTTGCGTAAGGGATCGGCCACGTTGATTCCCGCCATTGCCGTGCCGCTGTCGATCATCACCACCTATGGCGCGATGGCGCTGTTTGGCTTTAGCATCAACAACATTTCCCTGCTGGCGCTTACCCTGTGCGTCGGCTTTGTGGTGGACGATGCCATCGTCGTGCTGGAAAACATCGTGCGCTATATTGAGGAGGGGATGTCGCCGATGGAGGCGGCCATTAAGGGCTCTGGCGAAATTGGTTTTACCATTATCTCGATCACCTTTTCGCTGGTGGCGGTGTTTCTGCCCGTGTTGTTCATGGGCGGCATCGTTGGGCGGCTGTTCCGTGAGTTTGCGGTGACGATCAGCGTCGCCATCCTGCTGTCTGGCTTTATCTCCCTAACCCTGACCCCGATGTTGTGCAGCCGTTGGTTAAAACCGCATAAGAAGGCGGCGGGGAATGGGGCGGACGCTGAGGACTCTCATGAACAGGAATCGGCGCTGGGGCAGCGGTTGGAGGCGGGCTTTAACTGGTTGCACCGCCTGTATGAACGCAGCCTGGATTGGGTGCTGCGGCATCAACGCCTAACCCTGATCAGCGTGCTGGCCAGCCTGTTGGCCACCATCCTGGCCTTTAACGCCATGCCCAAAGGGTTTTTCCCGCTTGAGGATACCGGCTTTGTCTTTGCGATTACAGAGGCGTCGCAGGATATTTCCTATGACGCCATGGTGGAGAAGCAGAAACAGGCGGCCGCCATTATCGCCCAGGATCCCGCGGTTGAAAATGTCTTTTTTGCGTTAGGCGGTGGGCGCGGCGCGCTGAATTCTGGCCGCATTTTCTTTGGCCTGACCCCGCACGGCGATCGACCCCCCGCTGGCGCAATCATTCAACGCCTGCGCGGTCAATTGGCGCAGGTGCAGGGGCTGAATGTCTTTATGCAGCCGATTCAGAACATCCAAATCGGCGGACGGCTTAGCAAGGCGTTGTACCAATACACCCTGCAGGGCAGTGATTTGCAGGAATTGTACGGCTGGGCAGAGAAGTTGCAGGTCGAAATGGCCAAAACGCCAGGGTTTCAGGATGTCAGCACCGATTTGCAGCTGAAAAGCTTGGAAGCCCGCCTGGTGGTGGATCAGCAAAAGGCGGCCAGCCTCGGCCTGACCTACCAAGATATCCGTCAGGCACTGTACGCCGCTTTTGGCACGGCGCAGGCCGCGACGCTGTACACGCCATCCAACGACTATCAAGTGGTGTTGGAGGCAAAGGCCGACGGCCAACAAACGCCTGAGGATATCAAAAAGCTGTTTGTGCGCAGTAAGGATGGTCAGCTGGTGCCGTTGGATAGCGTCGCGACGTTGGTGCAGGGGACGGGGCCGTTGTCGATTAACCACCAGGGGCAATTACCGTCGGTGACGATTTCCTTTAACCTGGCCGCTGGCACAGCTCTTAGCCAGGCGGTCAGCAAGATTGATGGGATGAAGGCCAAATTTGGGGTGCCAGACAGCATCATTACCAGCTTCCAGGGTACGGCGCAGGCTTTCCAAGATTCCGCAGCGGGGCAGGGCTTGCTGCTGCTGCTGGCGGTGGCGGTTATCTACATCATTTTGGGCATGTTGTACGAAAGCTTTATTCACCCCGTCACCATCCTGTCGGGATTACCCTCAGCGGGCTTAGGGGCGTTGGGGGTGTTGTGGCTGTTCAAGATGGACTTAAGCGTGATTGCCATTATCGGCATCGTCCTGTTAATCGGTATCGTCAAGAAAAACGCCATCATGATGGTGGATTTTGCGATTGGGGCTAGGGCAAGGGGGGAAAGTGCGGAGGTGGCGATTCACCAGGCCTGCCTGCTACGCTTTCGCCCGATCATGATGACCACGATGGCGGCCATTTTCGGCACGCTGCCAATCGCGCTGGGGATTGGGGCGGGGTCAGAGCTGCGGCAACCGTTGGGGATTGCGGTGGTGGGCGGCCTGCTAACCTCACAGCTGTTAACCCTGTACATCACCCCCGTCATTTACCTGTTCTTTGAGCGGTGGTTGGATCGGCGTCAGCAGAAAACTCAGGCGGCTCTCGCCAATTAGCCGTTGATCCACCAGCTGCCAACCCGTGGGCAGCGCGACCCCCTCCGTCCGCCCTGTTTCGGCCACCACCAGCGCGCCGGGCTGCAACCAGCCACGATCCGTCATCTGTATCAGCGCGGCATCGACCAGCCCCTGGCCATAGGGGGGATCCAGCAGAATCAGGTGGCACGGCTGGGGCGCGGGGGGCAGGCGGCGCAAATCCCCCCGCATCAGGGTTAGCGTTGCGCCAGGGCAGGCCAGCTTTAGCCGCGCCGCATTGCTGGCGGCCAGCTGCAACGCCTCAGGCCGTTGATCCATCAGCACCACATGCGCCGCGCCCCGCGATAACGCCTCCAACCCCAAATTGCCGCTGCCACAGGCCATATCGGCCACCCAGCAGTCGGCCAGCGGCGGTAGGTGGCTGGCAACCAGCGCGCCATGGCTGAGCAGTTGAAACAGCGTTTCCTTAACCCGATCGCGGGTGGGGCGCAACCAATCCTCACTGCCCTGCGGCAGGGTGGCCAGCTGCCGCCCCTTAAATTGGCCGGCGATAATTCTCATGGCTTGATCCTATCTTGTAAGCCTTTTTGTTTCATTATTCTGCCCAAAGGTTAAAATTTTTAATCAGAATTTGTGGTTTGTCGTTGTCAGAATCGAAAAAGCTGGCTACAAAAACGGCGGATCATGTGATTCTGCCATTTTGCCAGATTTCAACCAAGAATTTTTTCTGCGGGATCAGTTTGCCAGGCTTTCATGGCTAGGCAATGGCGTTTATGTGGCATTTTGTCCAACCGTCTCAATGGCGTGGTAAAAGGTTTTTTCGATGTCATCATCCCCAATCATTCCCGAATATTTGATGTGTGCCCCCGATTTTTATGAGGTCAGCTATATCATCAACCCCTGGATGCGCCCCGATCAGTGGGCACAGGAGAAAGACGTTTGGCTGGCCAAGGCCACGCAGCAATGGGGCGCCCTGAAAGACACCATCGAATCCCTGGGCTGGCGGGTGCGGCTGATCCCACCTGCCGACGGTTTGCCCGATATGGTGTTCAGCGCCAACCATGCCTTTGTGCTGGGCAA
>JBILMH010000046.1:0-11406 GCA_044375625.1 Alphaproteobacteria bacterium | reverse complement strand
CTTCATTTGAAACAATGGCGTGGAATCGCCACTCGATACCTTAAAAATACAAAATCTTTCCTCGCCGCCGTCCACATCCGATGCATCATTATGTGGGCAAAAATCTCGTGACTACACTATCTAATAATGGATAAAATAAAGCAATGGCCGCTGATCATCGCGATAAAATGATAACCAACGGCCATTACAGGGTTAGGCGGCAAATTGCAGCAGTTTGATTGCCTCAAAATTCACCACATCCCCACCGGTTCGCTTGGTGGTGTAGAAGATCACGAACGGCTTGGCGCTATAGGGATCCCGCAGCAGGCGGATACCAACGCGATCCACCACCATATAGCCACGCTTAAAGTTCCCAAAAGCAACCGATAGGTTGCCGGTGGCCTTGGATGGCATATCTTCGGCCAAATAGACGGGATAACCCAACAGGCTGGTGGGTGCTGCCCCCAAACCTGGCTGCCAAATATACTGGCCGGTGGTGTCCCTGAACTTGCGGATATCCGCCAACAGGGTGCGGTTCATCAACCACACCGATTCATTCAGATAGCTGCTTTTCAGGCGTGCCATCAGATCCAACAGGCTGTCGGCGGGGGCGCTGGCCGACCAGCCGCCATTGACGCCGGTTTTCACCTGCTCAATCTGCCCCCATGCTGTCCCGTTGGGATAGGTCAGATAGCCGCGCGGCTGATTAACCCCGGTACCGTTCACAAAAGCGGCGTTTTCCAAACGGGCAAATTTGTCGGCGATTTCACCGGCCAAATACTCCTCAACATTGAAACTGGAATCATCCAACAACCGTTGCGACGCCCGTGGTGCGGCCGACATTTCCTGCACCGGAATGCGAATTTTGTTCAAGGTTGGGGTCATGGTCTCCCCACGCACTTGGGCTTCAGTGACCCAGCTGGCCTCGGTATCGGCGGCACTGACCAACACCTCAAAGGCATCATTGCCGATGTTCACCACATTGGCGACCTGCCGAATGGGGCTGGTATCAAAAATGTTGTGAATCATAAAATCGGCCAGTTGGGCGGGCACGCTATAGCCCCCATCGGCTTCGCTTTGGGTGCTCATCGCCTTGCTTTCAAAGGCCTGCAACGATTGCTCAACCCCCTTGCGCAGATAGCCGGAAAAGGCGGTTTTGTGCTCATTGTCCACCACAAAGCCACCGCGCTCAAGGCTGGCGGGGGTGCGTTTGCGACTGATCGTCAACTGCTCCACCCGATCCTGATATTGGGTCAGCTTTTGGTTCAGCCGATCCACCGCTTCAACGGTCAGCACGTCGGCCGATCCCTTGCGCTCAATCTCGTCCAGGCGGCGATCGTTTAGGTGTTTGAATTCACCGAACGATCGGTTCAGATCGTCCACCGCCACCGTCACTTCGGCCAATGGACTGCCGGTATGTAAAATGCTCATGATAAAATCCTTGTCATAGCTAAAAGTTGGTTGGGGTTAGGATGCACTCAGCGCTGCCGCCGCCTGCCGCAAATGCGCGGCCAGTTGGCGATAGTCGTTGGCATCCATCACCGCATCCCGCGGCGTGCTGGTGGGCGTTTTAAGACCCAACCAGCCGTGGTTGGTCAGCGCGACCGCTTGGCGACGGCTGAATCCTGCTTCACGCAGAAATTTTTCAAATTGACGGGGGCTTTGCATGGCATGGGCAATCGCACCAATCGCCTCAGGGTTAGGGGCTAAAGCCTCCTCCGCTGCTGCCTCCAACATTGCCGCTTCCCCCTTTACCGCGGTGATGCGGGCGGCTTGGTTGGCGGCAAAGGTTACCAGCGATATTTCCCACAACGACACCTCCAACAAATGGCGCACGCCCGTCTGGCGATCCCGCACCGCTTTGGCCACCTCATAGCCGATGCTCAGCCCGTCAATCGCGCCGGATTTCAGCAGCACATAGGCCTCTTGCGCTTTGGGCAGCTCCATCAGCAGTTGCCCGCGCACATACAACCCCCGCTGATCCTCACGCAGCTCTTGCCACACCCCGATAACCTGGGTGGGATCATGTTGCCACAGCATCTTGGGCGGATTTTGATCCACCCGCGCCCGAATCAGGCTTTTGCGAAAGGCTCCTGGCATCACCTGATCCTGCTGCCGATCGGTCAGGGCGAAAATGCTGGCATAGCCCTCAAAATTGCCCAGCTCACCGACCGATTTGGTCTCAAGCGAAAAACATCCATGCAACAACGGCTTCATTCATACCTCTTCATGAAAAAGTGTTTGTTTTAAAAAAAGATCGTGCATCATCCCGCGCGCCAACCCCATGGTCACGCCCGCCCTATCTATCTGCAGATGGCATCCTGACCGCTTAGGGGATTACCCCTGCCCTACAGAATCCGTGAAACCATCACCTCTGACGGCTGTTCCCTTGCCATGATGGCCATAGCCCGCCGCCTGCCGCTTTTCGTCTTCGCTTAAAAAGGTGGCCTTGTTCAGCTTGTCCCACAGCTGTTCCCGACGCAGCGATAGGGCGCTGATCCCATCGGGGTCATAGTCCAGCCGCAGTCCAGCTGCCGCCGCCCCACCCTGGGTCAGCAGCCAGTTGTTCAGCCCATCGCGCAACTGGTGCACCATTGGCAGAATGGTTTGTTCCCACAGCGCCAGCCGCGCTTCACGCTGGTTGTTATAAGTGTTGTCGCCAGGAATCCCCAACAGCATTGGGGGATAGCCAAAGGCCAGGGCGATTTCGCGTGCCGCCGAATTGCGGGCGCTTAAATAGTCCAAATCGCGGGGGTTCAGCATCATATCGACCCATTGCAACCCCCCCTCCAACAACATCGGACGGCCAGCGTTGGTGGGGCCGCTGTATTGCTCATCCAACTGGCTTTTCAGCCGTTCAAACTGATCCTCGCTCAGGCTGGCATCCCCATCCTTATTCATCTGCACCACCAGCGCGCCGCTGGGGCGGGCACCATTTTGCATCAGCGCTTGGTTCCATTTTGACGCCTCATTATGCTGATCAATCGCATAGGCGCCGGCCTCCATCGGGCTCAGGCCGTACCAATCGTCCAGCGGGTGAAAATTCTTTAGATGCAGAATGGGGGATTTGCCATTGGCAACATCGGCCGCCCAACGATAAACCTGGCTATTGACTCGATATTCATAGGCTTCGGGCAGGCCATAACGGCCGGGCACCACCGTCATGCGATCGGGGCGCAGCACCCACAGCTCACGCGGCCATTGGCCGGGTTCCCCCACCGCTTCGATATAGGCATTGCCCGCGATCATCAGGTCGCTGTACAGAATTTCTAGCCAGCTGGCCTGCCCCTGGGCGGGGTTCGGCTTGGTCAACAGGGTCAGCAGGGGGTGTTCGGTCAACTCCTGCTGGCGATCGTACAACAGCCATGGCACGCTGGCCGCGCCTTGGGCAATTTCCTTAATACAGCGAAAGGCGATGACGTTACGGCGATAGCCCTCCTCCGCCAACATGTCATAGCGGCGGGGGGTCCATCGCGGCTGGCTAAGCTGGCCATAGACCATCAAATGCCCCGCCCGACTGGCCTTAGTGCCCGTGGGTTTGATTGCGGCCACAGCCGCCGCCATCGCATTATTCCGACCCGACACGCGTCGTTGAATCCAATTTTTCATTCTAAACCGTCCTTATCTCAAAATTGCGTTGTTTTTGTCGTTGCAGACTTCGTATCGCCCATACCAGGGCATCCACGCGATCCATTCCCAACCGATTGGGCACCCCCCGTTGACAGGCGCGCATTTGCGCCTCCAACTGGGGCAGGCGGCCAACATGTTTGACCCGCCCTTGGGCATACAGCATCGCCACCGGCTCTGCCCGCGCCCATTTGTCTTGCATCGCCCGCACCGGCGCAAGCACAGCGTCCAGCCCCGCCTGATGCAGGCTTTGCAGCAGCCAATCGCCGCCCTGATTCACCTCAACCACCACCTGACCAATTTTGTGCAGCGCGATTAAGGCCACCACCCGATCGACCACCGCCGTCGGCGACAGCCGCTCGCTGGCATCTTGCAGGACATAGCAAACCCCATCCTCGGCCAATCCCGCCACCACCATTCCTGTTTCGGCACTGTCGGCATGGCTACTGACCGCGGGATCAATCGCCAACAGCACTTTGCTCAGCGTGGGTGCATGCGGCACATTGGCTTCAGCCAGCAATCGCGCGGGCCACAGCGTATCGGGCGCATCGCTCAGCAATTCCCCCTCCAACTCTTGGGCAGCCAGCCAGGTTCCAGCATAGCTGGCCTCCAACTCCTGCAAAAATCCTTTAGCCAAATTGGCGCGGTTATCGGCGGTGCGCCCCTTGGTCAGCACCACATCCGACCGCCCGATCAGCTGTTCAATTAACGGCACCGGTTGGGGCGTGGTGGTAACCACCACTTGCGGCCGTTGACCCAATCGCAGGCCGAACATCAACTGATCCCATGCCGCTGGCTTTGACCATTTGGCCAACTCATCGCACCAGGCCGCATCGAATTGTGCGCCGCGCAGGCTGTCTGGCTCCTCAGCGCCAAAACATTGCGCCACCGCTCCATTCTCCCAGGTTAATTGCCGTTTCGATGGCTCATAATGCGGTCTTGCCCAGGGTGGGCAGCAGGCCAACAGCCCACTCACCCCCTCTACCATCACCATCCGCGCTTCATGCAGGGTGGCGGCGACTAGGGCGATTCGGCGCGCCTTACCGCTTTGCACTTGCCAACTTATCCATTCGGCGCCGGTTCGGGTTTTGCCCCAACCACGCCCCGCCATGATCAGCCACACCCGCCAGTCATGGGGTGGCGGCAGCTGCTCTGGCCGCGCCCATAAGACCCAGCTGTGATACAACCGCTCAACCTCATGATCCTTTAGCTTGGCCAACAGTTTTGCGCGCTGGCTTTTCCCCTGACAACTCAGCCAGGTGATGGGCGAGCAGTTCGCGAAGTTCGTCGGCGCTATAGGCACGGGTGGCTCGGGATTTTTTGCCGCCATCGGGCTTTTCCTCCTTGGTTTTGCCTGTGGACGCCGCCGCCTGTTCGATTTGTTTTAACAGCATGGTGATAACCTTTAGTCGTTGCTCTAGGGTTGGATAAATCGCCGCTGCCTCACCCGCCTTGTCACCCGAAACCATTGGTTCGCCCTTGGCCAACGCCAACAACATGCTGTTCAGCTCAGTCAGCAGCTGGTTACGGCTCTTGGCGCGACCAGGCGTGGTTGCTACAATGCTGTCACCATCGGCTTTTGTTGCCGTTGCTTTTTTGGTTTTAGCCTTGCTGTTGGCTTTTGGTTTGGTGACGGTTTTGGCTGATTTGGTGAGGCTGGCATCGGTTAATTGTTTGCCAGTCATCATCAATCGTTCCTGCCAGTCGTCGTTACATTTTTTCTCAGCTTATACATAAACCATGGCAAATTTTGTAAAGGTCGTAAAGCGATGTATCCGTTTTGGATACCATGTTGGCTTAGCCATTGGCCAATTCGCCTACCGCCCTATAGTCGTTCCAATAATGACTATAATGTTATCGCCACAACACCAACACCCACACCGCCGCACTGGTCAGCAGGCTAAGCAGCACGATGGCCGCGCCAATGTCTTTGATTTTTTTGGTTTGCGGATGAATGTCGGTGGAAATGCGGTTGCACACCTCCTCCAACCCCGTGTTGACCAGCTCCGCCAGAATAACGCCCAGCACGCTGCCGACCAGCAGCGCCCGTTCAACCCCGCTCTGGCCAAGCCATAAGGCTAAGGGTAATGCCACAACCGCCACCGCCACTTCCAGGCGCAGGGCGACTTCACTGGCAAAGGCTGACCGCAGGCCGTGGCAGGCAAACACAAAGGCGCTAAGGATTTTGGCCGCTAAGGCTTGCACCCCATAGCGTTGGCTCGCCAACCCGATTAGCCTTCCTGACGGCGCAAAAAGGCAGGAATCTCAAGATCTTTGGAGCTGGCGTTGGCGCTGCTGCTGCTGCCAGCCTGCTCTCCCCCACCTTGCGCCCCTTGTTGACCACCGCCCAGGCTTGGCTCCACAGCCGCCCCACCCGATCCGCGCCCCAAACGGGGAAAGGCCGCGCTGGCCACCCGTTCAAACAGGGTCAGGGATTTGGCATGGCTATCATCACCATGCGCCAGACGGTCAAAGGCATTATCCTCTTGATGCAGGCCGCTGCTGCTTGCGGTTGATGCGGCAGCGCTGCCCAGGCGTGATCCGCGTGCCTCCACCGCCACGGGGGGGATAAAGGCATCATCAACCTGTGGCAAACCGCGCTTGACGGCGGGTTGATTGGGTGCCGCTTGGAACGCTTGATGGCTGGCCGCGCTGGTCGCCGCCTGGCTGCCAGAACCAACAGCTGCTTGGCTTGCCCCCGCTTGGGAAGAGCCATTGGCATTGCCCCGCAAAATTTCATCCCAACCATCGTCATGATCTTGCTGGCTGCTGCTGGCCGCCGATCCACCCGCTGCGCCTAAGCCTAGGCCGCCTGCATGGGTCGAAGCCGCCGAAGCCGCTGACGCTGCACCAAAGGAACCTTGGCTGCTGTTGTCACCACCACGGCTAGGAAAGCTACTGATGTTGGCCGTTGGGGCTGGCGCTGCCCGCTCCTGACCAACAGAACTCCGCGCTGCATCCTCTTGCCCAGCCGATTCACGGCTTACAAAATCACGACTACCAGGCTCACGCCCCGCCGATCCCCAACCCTCGGCCGCCTTTTCCTCTACAGCTTCAGCTGAACGCAGCCCGCCTTTGTTGTAAACCCTGCTGCTGTTGGAGGCAGAGGATGGCGTGGCCTGGTTGGCTACGGGCGCGTTTGGTACCGCCGTTGCGGCAGCAGGCCTAAGGGTGGATACCACCGAATTGCCAAAACCACCGCCACCAATGGCCGATCCCCCACTGGATGACTCAATACCGGTTGCCACCACCGAAATCCGAATTTTGCCGGCCAATTTTTCATCAAAGGTCGCCCCAAAGATGATGTTGGCGTTGGAATCCACCTCTTCCCGAATGCGGTTGGCGGCCTGATCGGCTTCGAACAGGGTCATATCCAACGCACCCGATACATGAATCAGAATGCCTTTGGCACCGCGCATCGACACATCATCCAACAGCGGGTTGGAAATCGCCGCCTCGGCCGCACGAAGCGCCCGCTCCGCCCCTTCAGCCTCACCCGTGCCCATCATCGCCTTGCCCATCTCACTCATCACCGTGCGAATATCGGCAAAGTCCAAATTGATCATGCCCGGCATCATAATCAGGTCGGTAATGCCCCGCACCCCTTGATACAGCACGTTATCCGCCGTCTTAAAGGCATCCATAAAGGTGGTATGCTCATTGGCGATACGGAACAGATTTTGGTTGGGCACCACGATCAAGGTATCAACATATTGCTGCATCTCATCGATACCAGCCTCGGCCAGGCGCATCCGATGCACCCCCTCAAAATGAAAAGGCTTGGTCACCACCCCTACGGTCAAAATACCCTGTTCACGGGCAGCGCGGGCGATAACGGGCGCTGCACCCGTTCCGGTACCACCCCCCATGCCGGCGGTGATAAACACCATGTCATAGCCTTGAATGCTGTCCAGCACTTCGGCAATCGCCTCCTCAGCGGCCTCACGGCCAACATCGGGGCGGGCGCCCGCCCCCAGACCCTTGGTGCGCTTCGCCCCCAGCTGAATTTTTAACGGCGCCTTCGATTGCGCCAGGGTTTGGGCATCGGTATTGGCAACGACAAAGTCCACCCCCTCTAAATCCAGGCGAATCATGTTGTCGATGGCGTTATTGCCGCCCCCACCTACGCCGACCACCGCCAAACGGGGTTTCAGTTCATTTTGTGGATTGGAAACGGTAAGATTTAACGACATGGACACAACAAACTCCTAATAAATTAACGGGCTATCCAACATGGCAACCAAAAATTAACCCAAACAAAAGCAATAAGCAAATTCTGATCTAGCGGGGCGCTTTTGCAACATCTTCTCTTATCCAACGAATTGACGCAATGTTCAACGTCTTTTTGGACTTTTATGCCCTTGAACGCCACAAAATTTTATCAACCCCGATTGGTTGCAAATTGTGCTTGGCTATGGGGTGGGTTTTGTGTATTCTGTTCCCCCTTCCCTGCCCGGGTGGCGAAATTGGTAGACGCACTAGCTTCAGGTGCTAGCGGGAGCAATCCCTTGGAGGTTCAAGTCCTCTCCCGGGCACCATGTTTTTTGGCGCGATGCCGCCCGCCAACCCATCGCGCGAGATTTTTTGGCGCGATGCCACCGCAGCATTTCATTCCCCTGCCCATCGCGCGCAGGATATTTTGGCTCTACATCACTAAAGATTGCAGATTGCCTCTTATTTTGTTGATCTGGCACGCTCTGAAAAGCTTATGCGTGACGAAAAACGCCTTTTTGATGGAACATTTTGCCAAACAGACGATGATTAATATTGATAGTGATCTCAAAACTCTTATCATCAATGTTTTTATGAATCAGATGAGTTTTTCCTGGAGAAAATAAGTCTGGCAGTGGAATTCGCATTCTACCAACATTTAAAAAATACCCTCCATCAAAAAAATGCAAATCCCCATCTCTCACTTCGATATCAATATTCATGCCGAATCCACCCCCAACAAATTCTAACAATTTTCCGTCGCGCATAACCATATGCGAATTAAAATGAAATGGCTTTTTATTTCGAAAGTAATAAGTGCGCTGCTTGAAAACCCCTTCAATTCCTGATTGTGCTGAAACTATAATATCAACAGGCACATCAATGCCTTTATAAGGCTGCAATGCCCCTGTTCGCTTTGTAATATATGCTAAAATCTTACCAAATATTGAGCAGTAAACGATTGACATAGCGCCACTATAGGAAATGGGTCGATTATAAGATGGATCTTGGCTAAATCGTTTTTGAATGTTTGGATGAATTTTTGACCACTCATTTCCAAGATATGCCTTAAAAAGATGACCTTCGCCTTTAGAAACAAGATTTTCTGCTTTTCGAATCATCTGTGATCCCCTATAATAAAATTACCCGTTAATCTTGAGACATTATGATATGATTGATATTGTTATCATCCTATTAATCATTCAGGGTGCTATAGGCGCCTTTGATGTATTTTACAATCATGAATGGGATGCTCAGCTACATAAACAGCCATCAGCAAAACTAGAACTAAAAATACATTCCATTCGTTCGATGCTTTATGCATTTGTATTTTTAGGAATTGCCTGGTTCGAATGGCACGGTTCTTGGGTGTTTGCTTTCGGTGGTTTGTTGTTGATTGAAATATTTTTAACGTTATGGGATTTTGTAATTGAAGACAAGACACGCAAACTTTCACCAGTTGAGCGAGTGGTACACACTGTTCTGGCGATGAATGGTGGGGCGTATGTTGGATTTATGGTGTATATTTTTGTAGAGAATTGGATTAAACAGCCCACTGCATTGCACCCAGTTTCGTATGGTTGGTCATCATGGATTTTGACTGTTTATGCCGTCGGTGTATTTCTTTCAGGTGTTCGTGACGGTTTGGCTTCTAGAAATCTTAAAGCGCTTTAAGCGCTATTGATCTAAGTCCCTGTATATCTGTTCTTACTCTGAAAACGACCAATTCTGTTGGAATCTGGTTAGGAAAAACCCAGCGCGCTACCCAGCCTGCAACCGCGCCAATGCCTGTTCGCGGCCAATAAAACGCAGCAGGACGGGCAGTTCGGGGCCATGGCTTTGCCCGGTCAGGGCGATTCGCAGCGGCATAAACAGCGCCCGCCCCTTTTTACCGGTGGCCACCGTAATCGCCTGCATCCACCCCTGCCACGCCGCCGGTTCCCAGGGTTGATTGGGCATGGTGGCCGCCGCCGCCTGCAACAAGGCACCAGCATCACCCAAACCGCCATCGCCGCCCCCCGCATCGTCACCCGCAAAAAGGGGCAGGGGTTGATAACAGATGCGCCACCAATCGCCAACCTCACTAAGCTTGGTCAAATTGCCCTGCACCGCCGCCCAAAAATCGGCCGTCACCTCCCCCAGCTCCAGAGCTTGCAGGCGCGGTTGCACCAGCGCAAAGGGCAGGTGGTGAACGGTTTTCGCGCTCAGCTCCCACAACTCTTCCTCACTGAATTTGGGGGCGGCGCGGCTATAGGCGTTGGTGTCGAACTTGGCGGCCAGCTCGGCCAGGGTGCTAACCGGCTCCACCGGGATACCAGTGCCCAGATGCATCAGATAGGTGGAAACCGCCAACGGCTCCACCTCCGCCGCCCTTAAATCACGCAGGCTAAGGCTTTCCAGCCGTTTCGACAGCTTGCCGCCGCCCGCGTCCATAATCATGGAGAAATGGCCGAATTGCGGGCAGGGCGCCTCGCTTAACGCCGCAAAAATTTGGGTTTGCACCGCGGTGTTGCTGACATGATCCTCACCACGAAAGACATGGGTAATCTGTTCATCCAGGTCATCAACCACGCTGCAAAAGTTAAACAGCGGGCGGCCATCGGCACGCACCAACACGGGATCGCTTAAATGGGCGGGGTCAAACTGCACCGCGCCGCGCAGCAGATCTTGCCAAACAATCGGCTCAGGTGACAGCTTAAAGCGCCAGTGCGGTTGCCGCCCCTGTGCCTCCAACCCTGCCCGCTCCGCCGCTGTCAACGCCAGGGCGGCGCGATCGTAAATCGGCGGCTTGTTTTGGTTTAACAGCACCTTACGCTTTAACGCCAACTCCTCAGCGGTTTCATAACAGGGGTACAGCCGACCCGCGCTGACCAACTGCGCCATCGCCTCCTGGTATCGTCCCAACCGTTCCGATTGGCGAAAGCGGCGTTGCCATTGATAGCCCAACCAGGTCAAATCCTGCTCAATCCCCTCAACATACTTCTCTTGCGACCGTTCCTCATCGGTGTCGTCAATACGCAGGATAAAGGTTCCCCCCTCCTTCGCGGCCAACAAATAGTTGTACAGCGCGGCGCGCAAATTGCCGACATGCAGATAGCCCGTCGGGCTGGGGGCGAAACGAACAATCACGCTCATGGCACAAAACATCAATCAGGCTGGGGGTTGCGGTTCGATCCCATGGTGATCCAACCAACGCTTTTGGGGTCAAACTTTATGGCACTTGACCGCTGATAGCAAGACTTGGTGGTCAAAGCAGAGCGGCGCAGTCTTGAAGAATTTATCTTGAAGAGCTCACATCGCCCGAAAAGTGACCACCAATACGTCGCGATAGGCGGGCAGGGTGGGGTCGATGGGCGTGACCGGGGTGACGCCATGCATGACCCGTCGATCCTCCACCAACGCGGCATCGAATGGTTGGGTCAGGGTGAAACTGCCCAACAGGGGTGGCTTGGCTGAAGCCGATGACGGGGAGGGCACCAAACCTGCCTGCTGATCGGGGATGGTGTGCACCTGGGTGGTGCCGCTGGCGATATTGACGCGGTTGATCATCAGCACCAAGACGTGATCCACCCCATCACGATGCACCCC